>NZ_JANHGP010000072.1:0-11998 GCF_024494585.1 Acinetobacter sp. 5862 | reverse complement strand
CTCTTGAATTAAATAATTTTGCTGATTAATTTAAGATCAAATAAATTGTACGTTTTTTGATTTATGACGGAAGTCTAATATTAAATGGTTGAATTAAAGTAGACCCAAATACCAAGGAAATTAATTTAATAGGATATGATGTTGTAAAGATGAAAACTTCAAACACTAATTAAAATTATAGAAGATTGTTTTTGATGAAAATAATGGTTAAAAGTAAGAGCTGGAATGAAATCTTAATAAGTTGTACTTTGCTTGTAATTACTTACGGTATCTTGGCAATGCAAGTTGGTATTTATCATAAGAACTTTAATTACAAATGGACTGAGAAATTTATTCATGAAGATTCTTCATTTAAAATATATAGTTCTTATAAAGTAAAAAGAAAAAACTTTTTTAAGACTTATTACCTAAAAATATATAAAGGAGATCAACTTTTTTATACAGATGAATGTGCCTTATCTTTAGAGAATTATTGTAAATCTATACTTGAAAGTGGAGGCCTACCAATTCAAAACTTAAAATATAAGGAAGGTATAGGGAGATATAATCAAGATGTTATTTATTATGTTCAGTCTTTTGAGATAATAAATAATGGAGAAAATAAAAAAATTGATTCTTCTTTGGTAGATAAGAATCCTAAAAAGGGAAATAATATTTTTTTTATAATCATTGCTCTTTTACTATGTTTGGCTGCACATATTTGGATTGTAAGGAAATGGTTTTTAACGAGGAGAAAGGATTTTAGTGAGGTGAATCAATTGGAGTATTGGATGGTTAAAATTGGATTGCCAGTGAGTATGGTTGTGGCTTTTATCTTGTTTTTTAATGAATTTCAGTCTATTTAAGGCTTAAATATAAAAAATTGGAAAAATAAATAAGTTATTAAGGAGCTATTTTATAGCTCCTTAATACTTTAAAAGATATTAACGACCATTACGGCTACGCCCACGTGGTGCTTTAGTATTTGGACGAGTTGTACCATTAGTCTTGCGACGTGGTTTCTCACTTTCATCCATTTGCCAAATACGCTTTGTACCTGACTTTTTCTTGTTCGGATCTTTTTTATCACCTTCTTTCTTTTTCTGGTGCATGGGCTTACCACCTGTGCCGCCTGGTTTTTTCACATACGAGCGAGAACGATACGGTTGATCTTCAGGTAAATCTTTAAAATCAGGATAAAGCAAAGGCTCGATTTCAGTTTGCTCACCTGGTTGTAAACCTAAACGAACTAAATCAATTGCACCAATTTTAGTACGAATTAAGCGTAAAGTTGGAAAGCCAACAGCCGCTGTCATACGACGTACTTGGCGATTACGACCTTCACAAATTTGTAGCTCAATCCAACTCGTTGGGATGTTAGCACGATAACGTACAGGTGGATCTCGGTCCCATAACCATTCTGGCGCATCTACTTTCACTGCGTTAGCAGGTAACGTCATGCCATCAGCGAGTTCAACGCCTTTACGCAATTGTTCTAAAGCTTCCTCAGTTACATCACCATCGACTTGAGCAAGGTAGGTTTTAAATTTTTTATTTGCAGGATTCGTAATGTATTGATTCAGACCACCATGATCGGTAAGGAACATAAGTCCTTCTGAATCAAGATCAAGTCTGCCTGCCAGACGTAAATCTGGATCATGAATAAAGTGAGAAAGTGTAAGGTGAGCTTCATCCTCACGGAACTGTGACAAAACGTCGAAAGGTTTGTTGAATACAACTATTTTCATATGAGTATACTGCTTTGGCTATGGGCGGCATCATAACAATAAAGGTTTCTATTTAATGGGAAAATGTTGTTATTTCCCGTATAAATCTCAAAAAAACCTGTTTTGAACTAAACTGTTTCATGCAATAAAAACGAAAGTATGCCATAGAAGGCATAGTGATAATCGCTAAATACATGAGGGAGAACCTGCAAAATGGGTTATCAGAAGATCGTGGTTCCTGCCGATGGTGACAAAATCACAGTAAACGCAGACCTGTCACTGAATGTTCCAAATCATCCAATCATCCCTTTTATTGAAGGTGATGGTATTGGTGTGGATATTACACCAGCTATGAAAGCAGTAGTAGATGCTGCGGTGTTAAAAGCTTACGGTGGCAAACGTTCGATCGAATGGATGGAAGTCTATTGCGGTGAAAAAGCAGATAAAATTTATGGCACTTATATGCCTGAAGAAACCTTCGAAGCTCTACGAGAATTTATTGTTTCAATCAAAGGGCCTTTAACTACACCTGTGGGTGGTGGTATTCGTTCTCTGAACGTTGCTTTGCGTCAAGAACTTGATTTATATGTTTGTGTGCGGCCAGTCCGTTGGTTTGAGGGTGTTCCTTCACCTGTTCAACATCCTGAACTTACGGATATGGTGATTTTCCGCGAAAACTCAGAAGATATTTATGCAGGGATTGAGTGGAAAGCAGATTCAGAAGAAGCTAAAAAAGTTATTAAATTTCTAAAAGAAGAAATGGGCGTAACAAAAATCCGTTTTGATGAAGGCTGTGGAATTGGGATCAAACCTGTTTCTAAAGAAGGGACACAACGTTTAGTACGTAAAGCTATTCAGTTTGCGATAGATAATGATAAACCTTCTGTGACGTTGGTCCACAAAGGTAACATCATGAAATACACCGAAGGTGCATTCAAAGAGTGGGGCTATGAACTCGCAATAGAGCGCTTTGGTGGTGAACTACTTGATGGTGGGCCGTGGGTTAAAATCAAGAATCCTAAAAATGGTAAAGACATCATTATTAAAGATGTGATTGCCGATGCATTCTTACAGCAAATTTTAATGCGTCCAGCGGACTATTCTGTTATTGCGACGCTTAATTTGAATGGTGACTATATTTCTGATGCGCTGGCAGCAGAAGTAGGGGGAATTGGCATTGCACCTGGCGCTAATATTGGCGGTGCGATAGCAGTTTATGAGGCAACACATGGAACAGCACCAAAGTATGCGGGGCAGGATAAGGTTAATCCTGGTTCAATTATTCTTTCTGCTGAAATGATGTTACGTGATATGGGGTGGGGCGAAGCTGCTGATTTGATTATCAAAGGTGTTTCTGGTGCAATTGAAGCGAAGACAGTAACATATGACTTTGAACGATTAATGCCAAATGCAACCCTATTACGCTGTTCTGAATTTGGTCAAGCCATTATTCAACACATGGAAGATTAAACAAAGCTAAGCTAAGCTAAAGAGAAGGGTGTTTAAGTAACGCCCTTCTTTGTCGGCATTTTTCTAGTTCGATGGTATTGTTTGTTAATATCGTTCTTTCATTGTGTATTTCACATGATTTTTAACCATATAAATATGCACTGTATCGTTAATTTAGAAAAATCTGTATCTACCATTGATAGACCAAAAGTCCAAAATGGCCGAAAAATGTTTAGAGTCTCATGTCATGAAAATGTATCAAGTTGATGCTTTTACCCAAGTATTATTTAAAGGCAATCCAGCAGCAGTCATTGTCTTAGATGAATGGTTGGATGAGTATCTGATGCAAAATATTGCATTAGAGAATAATCTTTCTGAAACGGCTTTTGTTAAAAAGATTGATGAGACAAATTATGAAATTCGTTGGTTTTCGCCAACGGATGAGGTCGCTTTTTGTGGACATGCGACACTGGCAAGTGCATTCGTATTATTTAAAGATTTTACAAGAATAAAAACCATTCAATTTCATGTGCGTGAGTTAGGAATTTTTATCGTTAGCCAAGCAGCAGACGGCAAGATTAAAATGAATTTCCCTATTCGAAAAGCTAAACTTGTATCTGAATATCCTCAGGAACTTCGAGATGGTTTAACCAAGCCATTTAAAGCGGTTTATCTGAATGGTCAGGCGTATATTGTTGAATATGAAACAGTCGCTGATGTATTAAACGAGCAACCTGATTTTGAAAAATTAAAGCAATTAGGCGCATTACGTACAGCAATTACTGCATCTCAACCTGATGTTGCTATTACAGCGAGAGGCGAAGGTCAGTTTGATTGTGTATCTCGCTATTTCGCTCCTGCGATTGGGATTAATGAAGATCCTGTTACGGGTTCGATTCATACTGCAATTGCGCCCTTATGGGCTGAAAAACTTGATCAAACTCAGCTTATCGCATATCAGGCATCAGTTCGAGGTGGGGTTTTAGAGTGTGTTATTGAGTCTGAGGATCGTATTGAAATTTCAGGTTATGCAAAACTGTATATGCAAGCTGAACTGACGATCTAAATTTTAACTAAACCGCTATAAAAACATAGAAAAAAGCTGTTTAAATACACAGCTTTTTTCAAAACATAACTATTAAAAATCTAAACCATTATCTAGTATAGCTTGTTGTTTTTATTTAAATCACCAAAAAAACTCGGATAATCTATGTTAATGCGGTTTAAGCAGCTTACTCTCTCACTTTGTTTGATCGGGTTGAGTGCAACGTCTTGGTCTCAGACAGTACTCGTAAAAAGTGAAAAAAATATTGAAGAATACAAATTAGATAATGGTTTCAGAGTTATTCTTGCATCAAATGATAAAGAAAATAAAGTCTATGTAAATACAGTGTATTTAACAGGCTCTCTTAACGATCCTAAAGGGAAAAGTGGTCTTGCTCATTTGCTTGAACATTTGGCATTTAAAGGCACACAAAATGTAAAAGGAGAGGAGTTTCAGCGTCGTTTGGATCAATTCACTTTAATGACCAATGCCAGTACCGATTATTACTCAACTAAATATTTAAATATTGTTCGTCCTGAAAAAAATGCACTGAATGAAATTCTATACCTTGAGTCTGAGCGTATGGATAAATTAGTGCTACAAGAAAAATTTGTCCCTTCTGAAATCGAAATCGTAAAACGTGAACGTGAAATTCGTATGGATCAACCGTTTGCAGTATTGATGGACCAGATGTGGAAAGCGGCTTATGGCAATCAATATTTAGGTCGATTGCCGATTGGTGATTTGCCTGAATTAAAATCTATAAAAATGAATGAACTAAATCAGTTTTATAGAACATGGTATGCACCAAATAATGCTGTAATGGTCATTTCTGGAAAATTTGATAAATCAGAAGTATTAAATAAAATTGATCAATATTTTAGTCCGATTCCTGCACGTACTGTACCTGCACCTGTTCAAGTTCCGGTCTTAGATTCAAGTAAGATTGAGCAGCGAAAATTCACGGTGCAAAAGGGTAGTGATCTTGCTAAATTCCACATTTATATGAATGGAAAAAATACGCAACTACAACCAGCATTAGCACTTGCACCAGCACTTTATACCATGCAGCCTAGTGGTACGCTGTATAAGAGCATGGTAGAAACAGGAGTGAGTACAGCTGTTCAATCGACGACATGGTTGGACCAAGATTTTAATATGGTCTTTATGGGTGCAGTGTATGCGCCAAATCATGATGCAAAAAAAGTTGATGATGCGTTGGTTGATGGTGTTGAGAATAGTCAAGCATTTTCCGACGCAGAATTACAACGTATCAAAACTATTACTCAAAATACCGCTGATACGATTGCAAATGATGCCGTTGCTTTGGGTTCTCGCCTTAGTGATTATGCAGTGTCTTCACACGGACAATGGGATCAGTACTTCAAAGATTTACAAGCTATTCAAGATTTAAAATTAAATGATGCCAATCAAACATTAAAACAGTTTTTAGTGTCATCTCATCGTATTTCGGGAGATATTCTACCTACGCCTGAAGATCAAAAGAAAGCGATGACACTCAAGGCACAAGATAAACTTAAAACCTTAGATCAAAGTGCCGAAAAACCTGAACCTTTGAAAGATGTTGCTATTTATCAACAAGAAGTCACTCAATTTGTTGCACAGTCTGCGCAGCAACTGCAAAAAAATGAGCAAAAAATTCAACGTGGTGAATTAAAGAATGGTATTCGCTATGCTTTATTCCCAACCACAACACGTGATGACAAAACCTATGCCACGATTAGCTTAGATTTTGGTACAGAAAAATCACTGTTTGGTAAAGGAGAGACCTTAGATTTAACCAGTTATTTAATGTTGCGTGGTTCTGAAAAACATACACTGCAAGAAATTACAGATAAAGCGATTGCAGCAAGTGGTGGAGCATCTATCACTTCAAATGGTAATGGTTTAACAATTGGGATTCAGGCAAAAAAAGATAAGTTTGAAGATTTTTTAAACTTTATTGTCGATGTGATGAAGCAACCTAAATTTGCACAATCGGAATTTGATTTAGCAAAAAATCAGAGTTTATCTGCATTAGATCGACCTTATACTGAACCTGCTGTAGTCGCATCTATGACTTTGGCAAGATTACTTGAAACCTATCAACCAGGTGATTTGCGTTATCACTTTGAACCAGAGTTTGCCAAGAAGCAGTTAAATGCGGCTACGCAAGCACAGGTGAAGCAATTTTATGATCAATTCTTTGTGACTGATCATGGTCAAATTGCTGTGACAGGTGATTTCGATCCGAAAAAAATGCAAAACACACTACAGAAAGCATTTGGACAGTGGAAAACGAAACAGCCGTACCAAAAAATTACTTCTCCTTATGTTGCTTTCAAAGCTGAAAAAGTCCATGCACTCTCCGAGCAACGTGAGTTTGGTAGCTATCAAAGTATCCTGACGATTCCAGTAGGGGCTTATCATCAAGATGCTCCTGCACTCATTATCCTTAGCCATATTATGGGTAACTCGCAATTGTCTTCTCGTTTGGCGCAGGAATTACGTGAGAAAAATGCGCTTGTTTATGGATTTGGAAGCAATCTTGATCTAGATACCGATACCGATAGTGGATCAATTAGTATTACTGCGAATTATACAGCTGGTCGTTCTGATCAGGTTTCTCAATCTGTTCATAAAGTATTAACTGATTTGCTAAGTAAAGGCGTGACTGAACAAGAGGTTGAAGCAGCCAAAGCCGATATTATGAAGAAGCGTGTGACTTCATTAGAAGATGAACGAAATATTCATAGTATGCTTACGGGTCAATTAGAGCGAAATAAGACATTGATGGATCGTGCTGAACGAGATCAAGCACTTGCAAAGTTGAGTAAATCAGATGTAGATGCTGTAATTAAAAAATACATCAAATTGGATCAGTTTGTGGAAGTGATGGCTGATCAATATGGTAAAGCCCAAGACTTAAAGTAACAGACCAAAAGAAAGCCACCATTAGGTGGCTTTGTTTTTGAGATATAGTTCAATAATAGCTTGTTCTGTTGCTTTGTTATCTGCTTTATTTCCAAATAATCACATCATATCTTGAACGGAGAAGTACCATCGCTGTTTTGGCTATTTGGCTATTTGGCTATTTGGCTATTTACTTTTCTTGATAAGAGCATAGAAAGTATTACGACTAACCTTGAACAATTTTTTTGCTTAATAAATTTTAATTCATAAGTATTTCTATCTAATTGATAATCATATAAAATTCTATATGTGTGCATATGAAATTCATATTTAATTTTTATCCAAAATTTAATAAGGTGTAATATTTTGAAAAAAACTATTTTTTTACCATTTTTGCTTATTCTTTGTATCAATAGCGTATTTGCAGAAGAGTTTTATGAAGACTATCATACTCCTCCAGAAGATATTGTAGACACATATAATAAGTACTGTAAATATGCATCTGAATTCAATAATTACGCTTCGGCTGTAGTTAACCCTTGTAAGTTTCCAGAGCATTTAAATATGATTATTAGTACAAAGTATTTAAATTTTTATGATGATGAAAAATTTCGTATTAAAGCTACTAAGTTATTCAAAGATATCAATGTTAAGTTAACAGAAAAAAATTTTGATAATCCTGATGAAGAAGTTACTCCTTTCGACATGTATTTTAAATCAGTTCTTGTCCTCGATATTTCAGCTAACTCAACAGATGGAAATAATAAGTATTATGTGTATTATATGCCAAAAAACAACCATATGATTATTGCCAAAAGAAATGGGTTTGATAAAAAAGGATACACAAAATTCTCTAGTTTTACAGGCGATGTAAATGATACAACATTAAAGAAATCAGTATTATATCATAATTATTTTATGGATTCTGGATTTGGCGGAAATTCAGGAAGAAGTCTTGGTTTTAATCCATATATTAAGAAAGGATTAAATTTAAATTAATATTAAGGTTATCTATGAACTTCTTGTATAAGTATAATTTTAATGATTTTAAAAATTCCTTAAAAATCATAATTTATAGCTGTCTGACTTTTGCAAGAGGTCTTGTAATTATCTTAAATGTGGAAATTAGGAACAAATGAATAAAATAATACTGTTAGCATTAACATTTTTTGCAACTAGCTCTTATGCTCAAAGTCCTATAGGATTCTGTAAAAAGATAGAGGGGCATGCTCACACAATTATGTATTTTAGAAATGGGAATGATACCCCGAGAAACAAAATAGAAAGTCAGCTATCTCAATCTGCTGCTCGACCATATTTATCAACTGAAACAAAAAAATGGTTTAACATAACGCTAAATGAGGCATATAAATCAAAATGGAGCTCTAAAAATTATAAAATTCCAACTAATGCCGCATACAATCCTAATGCTAGACCACAGGATTATGCAGCTCAGTACTTTAAAGAAGAAATTTATAATAAGTGTATAAGCGAAGCCTCTCCCGACTCTAGATATTGTAGTGATGAAGCTAATGAAGCAAGAACGAATCCTCAAATTCCAAAAAGCTATAGAGCAAGATTAAATGGTTTATGTTTATCATAAGTAAAGATATAAGTGGATGAAACTAGTATTTCATTCACTTACACCTAATCACTGCATATATAAAAACAGCTTTATCATTAGATTATCAGTGATCGTGTTTATGCGTATGAAAATCTTCATTTTTACGGAAGCGTAAGTAATTTTCAAACTGCTCACAATATTCGTCAAAGTTATCTTCTAACATCATTTGAAATTGTTGCAATAAATAAGACATGACTTGCTCTTTGGCATCACGCATTTCATTGCCATCTTTAAAATTGTTTGCTGCAACCCACGTATTAAAGCGAGCTGTTGCAAATAACATGGCAGCGCTGACTTGTCCACGTAACTCTTCTGGTTTGGGTTGCTGTCCTTTTGGTGGGCGACAAAACTCATTGGCTTGTTTGATAAATTCATCTGCTCGCTCAAAAAATATCGCATTTAAAGCTTCTTCTTCTGTCACATCAGTGGCATTAATTTTTTGAGACATGATTTTTCCCAACAACAAATAAGACACGATATTATAGACAAAGCCTTGCGGAAACTAAACCTTTGGCTTAATCTAAAATAGCCTAAGTAATTAGAATAATCACTATGCAAGATGCGATTGCAATTCAAAGCCTTAAAACGGATATCGCTTTACTACGTCAACATATTCATCCACCCCAATATTTAGAGCATGTCGAAGGTTTGCCGATTTATTATGGTTTAAAGGACGAGGTCGATGAATATTACCGACAATGGCAACCTTTGATTGAAAGGGCACAGCAACTCTGTCAGCCTTTTATGGAGGATGATGTTGTTGATGCAATTCATTTACCAAGCCATCTAAATTTGCCACTGTTTTTCTTTCAGGTAGATCGTATTCGAATTAATAAAACACGGGCGAAAGAATCTAAGACTTTTCGTGGCGTAGCGGCTTTGCTCGAAAAATGTGGAAAATTTGAGACCGATCAGATTTTTGCGATGCAGGAATGGTTGGGGAGTGATGATACTGCGGCTTTGGTGGCACATCGTGAGTTTATTGATTTACGAACTTATGTCTTTCAACATGGACAAAGTGAATATACGCGTACCCGTTTTTATATGAATGGCGTGATTTTAAGTGTTGAGCCGCATTTTAAATTGGTAGATGCGCGAGATAAGCCACGTAAGCAGCGTAATGATAGTTATAGTGATCCGATTGCCGATAATGGGACATGGAAGATTTTTGGGAAATATCGATAGAATTTGATAATTTCTCATCAAGTCAAGCTTTTCATCCCCCTCTTTTTCAAAGAGGGGTGAGTTGAAATTTATACTGATCAGTATGTGGGTTTGTGTAGAGATTGCTATTTCCAGAAAATATCTTGAGCCGATAAATGCTGTAACTTTTTATTAGCTTTCTTTGCGACATGCGGCTGCTGTGCCTTAACCCAACCTAAAGCAAATAAAAATTGTGATTTTTCTGCTGCCTGTTGTTCAAAGACCTGTTCTGCCACAAAGAGATCATTATAAAAACCTAAATATTCTTGGATTGGTTCTAGTTTATCCAGAAATTGCTGAACCTCTTTTTCAGGATAAAGCCTAGAAATAAAATCAATGCAATAACGCAATTGCTTGATACGCTTACGAGTACGATGTTGTTTTTCAACTGTAAGTGTAGAAAACTCAGTGGCATCCATTAAAATTTTATGAAAAAGCTTGCTCAAACTTTTAGTCACTTGTTTAGATAATTTTGATTTCGATTCATCACCACAATATATAAAACTAAATAATGATAAGAATAGCTGTGTTGTTTTAGCTCCGCTGAAAAGCTTGGCGATATTGGAATCTATTTCAGCACCAAGAGGAAATTCAAAATCACAGCTTTGTTTTATAAGCGGAATCACAGAATCCTGAATTGCATCGTGATCACGTAATTGCCCCAAAGCCTTAAAAAGTTCTGCTAATTCATTTTCCCAAGTTGGATCAATCTGTGCTGACCAATTTGAAAAATGTTTTAAAGCAGAACGTAAGCGACGCAAGCCGACACGTGCTTGATGAATATGATCGGCTTCAGCAACACCATCGGCAATTGCGGCAGCATTCGGCAATATGTGGTTTAAGGTATTTTCGACGATCAGTTTAAGCGACTGTTCCGCGCTAAGTTCAGATTCTAAATTGAGCTGTTTGGCTTTGGTCGCAGGAGAAACACGTTTGCCAACTGCGAGTAAATTACCTCGTTCAGCTTTGCTACGCACATCAAGCCATAATTGATATTTATCTACCCATGTCTTGGTAAAATCAATTAAGTCCTGTGCTGTACCTTGTTTGAGTTCAAATTCGACTTCACAAATTTTGGCTTGATCGGTTGGAGTACGAATTTCACCATCATCTAAGCAAAATTCAATCTGTGAATCTTGAAACTCAAACACATGGAAACTTCGTTGTACGTCTGTTTGAAACTGTAATTCTAGCTTAGCAGGAGCATCACCTAAAATCTCACGTAGCACCGTTTGAACGGTTCGATTGTGCTGATAAAGTGATAGATCGAGTTCGGGTTCTTGTTCACATTTACCCAGATAAATATCTTCTTCAATGCGCTGTAGATGATTTTTACTGGCAGCTTTAAAGGTTTGTACCCAGTGCTCACCTTCTTGGCGTAAACGGATAGCGACATAGTTTTTGGCAAGTAAGCGGTCAGCGGTATCATAATATTTGGCTTGGAGCTGAATTTTTTGCGCTTTTTGCTTATTCAATATTTGTAAAACACTTTTTTTCTTAGATTCAGGAAGTTGAAATTTAAGCTCTATTTCCATGATGTTATGACTCCTGAGCGCAAAGAATGATAAATATAAAATGAGTATAACGGGTTGACCTCAAGAATGATTGTAAAGTTGTTTTAAGTCCGTAGGACTTACGCACTATTATTTATAGATTCTCTGTGGTAGGAGATGATTTTTATCGAGAATAAAGTCATCAATGAAGTCTTTGATGATTGGTCTAAATAATTTCTTCTGCCAACGATATACATTTTCAAAGATCCGCTCAAACTGGTTCTTTTGTATCTCGACGTAGGCCATCAAGGCTGCAAAAATATGATTCAAAATCAGCTTTGTACACGACAAATTTCATACGGTCCTTGTCCTATCAGGCTTATTCTTTCTTAAAATTGCTAGCACTTTCTTAAATTCTTCTTTTTTTCCAAAACCAATCAAACGTAGAATAGCCATTTTGTATTTGAATTTCCACGTTTATTGAGCATTGTCCAAACAATAGGTATCGCTATTCCACGATAGACGATGGCTAACATCAAGATATTGATATCTCGTTTTCCCCATT
>NZ_JANHGP010000059.1:0-13469 GCF_024494585.1 Acinetobacter sp. 5862 | reverse complement strand
CACTTACCCAAGTTACGCCTTAAATTTGGCTCAATTAGGGGCGCTTTGCATTTCAAATCTTTGTGCAACAAAGCCCCAATCAGATATAAATAATAAAAACCCGATCAATGAATTTAAATATAAGTGTGAAATAGGTCTTATAATATTTATTTTTTGAATATAAACTCCTGTTTTTATAATAAAAAACAAAATGATATAATTGAAATTAGAAAATTGATCATATTGGAAGAGGTCATAAAAATAATGAAAGAATTCGATCTTAAAATACGTTATCCGCATCAAACTAATCGAAATGAAGCTGATCATTTGGGTGCTTTTGATTTAGAAACGATCGTTGCTCGTTTCGATGAGATGGGATGGCGTCAGCAATTGGTTCGTCAGTTACAGCTAGATGGTGTAAGTACCAGCTTTATTGTACGAGATGATTACACTCAACAAACCTTACGCATCACAATAGATGCCTTTTCACAAACACAGCAGCTTGAATTTAAATTAGAAAGCGATATTCCTGTGTTTATTCCTAAAAAAGATTTATTCGGATTGGTGACACGTAAGAGCAAAGACACGATTTCTTTTAATTACTTAACGTTGAGTCGTGCCAAAGAATATTTGATTACTTTTTTAAATCGAGACATTGCAACTTTAGAGCAGCTTTATAAAGACAGTTTAAATAAAGCGATAAAAACAGCATCATAAAAATATACGAGTTAATGTCGTAACAATAATAATCAAAACAGGCAACGGCATTAACTCTAGACATCTACAATAACATTTCAATAGAACGAGTTCTCTGTTCAGGATTTCATCTCAAAATTCGTTTTTGGCTGAGAACTCGCTATAATTGCCCCGCTTTATTTAGAACCTTTACTGCTCATGCCCCTAAATGACAACTTTATTTATCTACCGCCGCAAGATCCACTTGAGATGATCTATGAGGATGAAGATTTAGTGGTGATTAATAAGCCAGCAGGGCTATTGTCGGTCATGGGGCGTTTGCCTGAACATCAAGATAGTGCGTATTTGCGCGTTTTAGCACAATATCCTTCTGCTAAAGTGACACATCGTTTAGATATGGCAACATCAGGATTGTTGATGTTCGCGAAACATAGAGATGCTGAAGTTGCGATTAGCAAAATGTTCCAAGCACGAACGGTTAAAAAATATTATGTGGCACTTGTGCAAGGACAGATTCAGCAAGACGGCAGTGTGGAAGTGCCCTTGATTACCGATTGGGAAAATCGTCCTCGTCAGATGGTGCATTTTGAATTGGGAAAGCCTGCCAAAACGCTATTCCAATCGATTGAGTATGACGTGACAACGGATCAAAGTAGAGTCCGTCTGGAACCAGTGACAGGACGCTCACATCAGCTTCGTGTACATATGATGCATATTGGGCATCCCATTATGGGCGATAAACTTTATCATCCTGAACCTGCCAAATTCCATTTTAAACGTATGGCATTGCATGCCACCTATCTTGCTTTCCAACATCCATTAAAACAATCTGCGATCGAGCTTGAGTCGGTAGTTCCTTTTTAAAGTATGCTCACAAGAGCATTCTCAAAGAAAAGCATAGTATGGCTAGTCAAATTTGAAGATCTATAATAGATTATAAAATCATATAATGTTTTGAGCCTTTGTTGGATGAGATGGATGCGAGTAGTTAAAAATATCCACCAACCTTGGCAAGAGTCACCGACATAAAATACACTAAATAACATAATTGGTACGTTAATAAACTCTATATATAACAGTTATATAGAGTTTTTATTTTGTGTGATGTAATTTAAGGTGGGGTGGGGTACTTTGATTTCGGGTCACTAAATTATTGTGATAATCAACAATAATAACCAACATATATATGCTTAATCTAAGGGTATTTTACTGACTGGTATAATTTTATAATGAGAGGGGTGTTGCCAGTTGATCACAGATCGAAATGCCCATGCGATTATTCCACCCAGAAAAAATGCGAAGCCTTGGAAAGATACAAAAGTTAATTCGCTAGAGCGAAATGAATTACTTCGCACTGTTAAACGTTTAGGCAGGACACTATGGAAAAAATGGTCGGGCTACCATCAGCGAAGTCTGGTAGAAACCAAGATGCACTGCATCAAATTATTAGGCGATAAGCTCAGTGCTCGGAATTTTGATAGCCAAGTCAACGAGATTCATGCACGTGTGGCCATCTTAAATAAGTTTACGGAGCTCGGCCGACCTCACACCCAAGTTGCCACTTAAATTTGAATAACTTAGGAAAGCTTTATCTTTAAAATCTTTATGCAACAAAGCCTTGGAAAAATACGAGTTGTGATCGAACACATTAATAGTCAATTGAAAAAATTTAGAATATTAAGTGAACGCTATCGAAATAGACGGAAAAGATTCAGTTTACGCATTAACTTAATTGCTGCACTCGTAAACCGGATAAACTTGAAATAATCACTTTCGCAAGAGATCTGGTCAATAAGTACTTATAAAATATTCTCTCATACTAAGAATAGGGAATATTATTAGTAATGGAACCGACATTGAACAATGGAAATTCGTTCATCCGTCACTTCATAAACTAATCTATGCTTCTCATCAATTCTACGGCTCCAGAATCCTGAAAGATTTGCTTTTAAAGGTTCTGGTTTTCCAGTTCCTTCAAAGGGTGTTCTTTGACATTCTCTGATTAAGGTATTGATACGTTTGAGTATCTTTTTATCCTGTGTTTGCCAATAGATATATTCATCCCAGGCATTTTCAGTCCATTCGACATTACGACTCGTCATCTTTAATCAACTCTCTTTGTTTGGTTTTACCTGCGCGTAATTGAGCAATTGATTCGTTTAAACGAGTGGTATTATTTGGAGATGAAAGGAGATACAACGTTTCCATTAAACTGTCGTAATGATCTTGTCCCATTACTACAGCATGACCGCCTTCTTTTCTTGTAATGAAAGCGACATCTGCATCATCAATAACTTTATCTAAAACAGATTTTAAGTTGTTACGTGCGTCTGTATATGTAAATACATGCATATATTTCTCCCTCATAAAGTAAGCTGTATTAAAACGCTACTGACTAGATGATAGTGATTGAACTTTACAATCTATAATGTACAGGATTCTGTACATATTGTCAATGTTGTAACAGTTTTATATCAAATAGGCTTTGTTGCACAAAGATTTCATAACTATATGATTTTAAAAGTTTTGATTATTTTTTGATCCAAAATTAAATTTATTTAAATCAGTTGCTTACATATTTATGCAACAAAGCCCCAGCCAATAGAAAAAACACCAAAGTTCACTACCAGATAGCGAGTTATAATTTAAATTTGAGTGAGTTGGGGGATGCTTCAAATTATAAATCTTTGTGCAACAAAGCCCTACTATTCTGAAATGACAGCTTTGTCCGTTATAATTGTATAAACATTTTTAGTGTCTGGTAATCATGTCGTCATTGATCAATTTTCTATCTCGCTTTAGTACTGCAACTCTTCAGCGCAGTCTGAGCTATGCTAAACACATTGATAGGGAAACGATTGAGTTCTTTGAGGACAAAGACGGGGTTACGATGTATGCCCAAATTGAAGGGACAGATTATTACGATACCGCGATTACCTATAATCTTAAAAAAGACCGTTTAATCGATGACGACTGCACTTGTCCGGTTGGATATAACTGTAAACATGCTGCTGCTTTAGCGCGGTTATTCTTTCAAGAATATCGTCAGGAATTTCAGCAGCGTTATGCTGACTCTCAATCCCCGCAGGGAATCGCAAAACGCCAACGGGGGGATGATCAAGCGCAGCGCTGGTTGAATGATTTTAAACGGTATTTACAACAGACTGAACCAGAGCAATCTGTCAAAACAAACAATTATTTAATTTACCTGCTAGATCAGTCGGTCAGCTTAAAGAAATTGACAGTTGATGTTCAGAAAGCCAGACGCAATAAAAACGGCTCAATTGCGGGGGAAAGTTATTATACCCAATATGAAAATATCACCAGAAAGCATCTGACTTTACCTGAACAAAAACGACAATTATTTAACCAGATTTATTATTATGCCAAAATAAACAGTGACGAACGCTTTTATCAAAGCAATCTTGATATCTCAAGCATTTTATTGGAGCATTTCAAATCTTTTATTCAAAGTGGCGATGTGTACTGGCAAAAAAAGAGCCATACTGCACTTCAATGGTCAGAACAAGGCTATCACATCGAACTGATCTGGCAACAAGGTATAAACAAACAGACTGAGCATTTAAATATTGAATTAGTCAATGGTGATATTCGACTCGATTTAAAATCAAATCCTCATATTCAGATTCTCGCGAGCCAGCCACCGTGTTATGTGGATATTCAACACAACACGGTGGGCCAGTTATATGGTGAATATACGGCAAATCTTCTGTACCATTTTTTACAGATGCCTGATCTTCCATCTATGCTCTTGCCAGAGTTTGAGCAACTGACTCATCAATATTCAGACGTGAAAAATCTGCCTCGGCCCGAGTCTATTCAGCATATTGATGTCCTTGAGGGTAGTCCCCAGCCAATTTTACGCTTCGGTGTTTTAGATAAATTTGATTGGAAATTAGAGGAGTCTGTTTGTGCTGAAATTGAATTCTCCTATGCAGGCGGAAGAATAAAAGCTGGTACATCAGGCGACAGTTTTATTGGTGAGCAGCATGGAAAAATGGTGCGACAGCTTCGGGATTTAGTTCAGGAACAACAGTCAATCCAGCGTTTACAGCTGTTGGTCGAATCACTGAAGTGGGTGAAAGATCTTAGTTATGACCAGCAATTAAAACTGGATAAACAACGTCTTGATTCTATGGTTTTTGCTTTCTATGGAGACTGGATCAAACAGCTGATGCCCATCAATCAAATTGAATTGATGGGATGGCAGATAGAGCATCTGGAACACAGCCCATTTAAGCTGCAATATGTTGAAAATTTAAATATTTCTATCACTGAATCTGAAAGCCAACAAGACTGGTTCAATATCGGGGCGACCGTTCAGGACAGTGCAGGCAATAGCTATGATTTACTCGATGCACTTGTGGCTTTGGTGAAAGAACAGCCTGATTTACTTGATCCACGGATTTTTAGTCATCTGAATGACAGTCAAATTTTCACCCTGAAAACTGCAGCGGATCAACCCGATTTGGCTTTATCCGCAAAGGACATTAAGCCGGTATTGTTGCATTTGCAGAGCATTTTACAGCAAGAAGAGCGCAGTATTGATCGCTATGATGCGAGTCAATTATTAGAATTGCAGCATAATCTTGGGATGACATGGCAGGTCAGTGATCGCCTGCAGCAATTTGTACAGAAATTCAAACAAGGCTATCAGCAACAACTGCCGACACCACAAGGTTTTCAGGGGGAGTTGCGTCCATACCAACAGCAGGGCTTAGGCTGGTTGCAGTTTTTAAGGGAAACCCAGCATGGCGGGATTCTGGCAGATGATATGGGCTTGGGGAAAACAGCACAAACTTTAGCCCATTTACTCATGGAAAAGCAGGCTGGATATTTGCAGGATAGTCCCGCCTTAATTGTTGCACCCACATCGCTGATGCATAACTGGTTCAAAGAAGCGGAGAAATTTACCCCTGAGCTCAAGGTATTGCTGCTACAGGGGCCCGATCGCCATCAGTATTTTGAGCAGATTCCGCACTATGATATTGTGTTAACCACATATCCGCTTCTGGCGAGAGATGAAGAGCAACTAAAGCAATATGAATATCATCAACTCATTTTGGATGAGGCGCAGAATATCAAAAATCCGCGTGCCAAAGCTGCACAGGTAGTACGGCAATTAACAGTGCGACATCGTCTATGTCTAACTGGTACACCTATGGAAAATCATTTGGGTGAGCTGTGGGCACTATTTTATTTCCTGATGCCAGGATTTTTATATTCACAAGAAATTTTTAATAAAAAGTACCGTCATCCGATTGAAAAACGCGGTGATCAGCAGTTAAGGCAAAAGTTGGTCAACCGGATTAAGCCCTTCATTTTACGTCGCTTGAAAACTGACGTAGCCAAAGAGTTGCCAGAAAAAACCACGATTGAAGTCAATATTGATATGAATGACCAGCAATCCAAGTTATATGAGGCTGTTCGTGCCACGATGCAGGAAAATATTCAGAAAATTGTGGCAGAAAAAGGCTTTAAGCGTAGTCAAATCCAAATTTTAGATGCCTTACTGAAGCTACGTCAGGTGTGCTGCCATCCTAGCTTACTAAAGCTGGATTCAGTGAAAATTGGGCAGGCAAACTCTGCCAAACTTGAACAGTTGATGGATATGGTCGTTCCAATGGTGGAAGAGGGGCGAAAAATTCTTATCTTCTCTCAGTTTACCTCAATGTTGGAACTGATTGAACAACAGCTCCATCACGCAGAAATTGGCTATGTGAAGCTGACTGGAAAGACCAAAAAGCGAGATGAAGTCATTACTGCGTTTCAGTCTGGACAAGTGCCGGTATTTTTAATCAGTCTGAAAGCAGGAGGGGTCGGTCTGAATCTAACTGCCGCAGATACGGTCATTCACTATGATCCATGGTGGAACCCTGCTGCTGAAGATCAAGCTTCAGATCGTGCATGGCGGATTGGACAGGATAAGCCGGTATTTGTGTATAAGCTGATTACCAATAAAAGCATAGAAGAAAAAATTCTTGCCTTACAGCAAAATAAAGCAGAACTGGCACAGTCTATTCTAAGCACAGATCATGAGGGAGAAGCGAAACTGACGGAAAATGATGTGATGAAATTGTTTGAGAAATTTTAGCTTGGTTTCAGATTACCCTAATCATCTGTAAGTATCTGAAAGTCTGGATGCAATTTTTTCCAATGTTCTCTTAATTTTTCTTTATGAACAGAAATCATAGGTAAGTCTAGTAATAGCACTGGCCATACTGACCGTGCTTTGTCCATGATCGCGTGAAGTTGTTTTTCAATAACACGCCATGGAACACCGACTTTTTCAGCCCATTGTTCAAAGTGTTTCATCTCAGCTAAATACCAATCTTTATTTTTGGCAAGATTCAATGCGAAATGACGCTCATTTTCAATATATACACTAGTCATCAATATATCGTATGCGGAAGATAATCTTGGTGTTCTTTTGTCCTGATAAATCATACTCCAGTTTTTTAAGTGTACATCTCCATTCGCGAGCAAAATGTTGACAAGTAAACGGCTGGCAAATTGCTGAATATCAAGAATTTTGTTATCTGAAAATTGATAAATGATCTTTCCTATCTGCTCATAATTTGTGGTGCTGTATTTCTGCTGTGGATATGCACCGAAGATCTGAGCAAAGTCTTCGATATGAATAAGCTCTGTAGTATCAGCAGTACTCTGTCTATCAAATCTTTTGATTGCAAAAGCATATTGCTCTTGGGGTAAATTTAATGGTGGAAGGTTTTGTAAGAGTGCCATATCCACCAAGCGAATCTCAGGGACATCTATTCCGACCATTTTGGCAAGGCTCATCATAGAATATTCATTTAGCGGAACAAAAGCATGTCTGGAAGAAGGAGTTTTGACAATCCAGTCCCCGAGTATTCATTTGAGAGCTACATTATAGAATAAGCTCTTCATAGAAGCTTTATGAAAGCTATTTAGTGCAATAAATGAATATTATGCTCAATCCTATTTTGGATCAGTTGGAGAGTCTCTGTTTGAATTTGTCCAGGTAATAGATTATGAGCGATATTGCTGAATCGGATTGCAACCTTACAAATCGAGCCAATAATTTCATCGACTTCTTGGGCAGAAAGTTCCGCTTCCTGAGTACCAAGTTTTACAAGAGCTTGTCGAGGAATATCCAGTGCCTCACCCATGATATCCATTTGATGATATCCACCTGGCCCTTCACAGAAAGTAACATCATAGGCAGGGGAGAGTTTCCATTGCCCATTTTGGGACATCAGAAATGAAAAGTTTTTACAATGATCATCTCGATTATTGAAGACTACATTGAAAACAGCTCGCTTGAATGCAATTGCTTTTTCGCGAACATCATTGGTGCAAAAGTGTGCAGCGCGAAGAAAGTTACTGTAGTCTAAACTCCCTGGCGATTTAAAATCAGCTCCGGTGAAGGCAGCTAAACTTTGCATAGGGATACGCATGCCATCGTGGCGGTCAAATCTCTTCGATGCAAATGCGGTTAATCCATTCGGAAGAGTAAAATATTGAGTGTCAGGTGTATCAATATCACAATGACGCAAACATTCTGCATAGACAGCTTCAATTGCACAAACTTCAGGATGCTCTTGCTGAGCGGGAAATTTGATCAGCCAAGCTTCATGTTGATGTGAGCTAACTGTTGAGAATTCGTTGGTGACAGGATCACGGTAGACGAGCGCTTTTGGCCTTGCACCTTGTGGAGATCCACCCATAATTAATAAATGCTGTAAAAATTCTGCACCTTCTCCTTTGAGAACTTCCTGAACTTCTTGAGCGAGTTTAATCAGTGGAATATTTTCAGTTAATGTTAACTCAGGTGCTGAAGGTTCAAAGGATAATGCCCCCATCGCATGTGTACTGATATACGTGAGTCGTTCTAATGGCCCAATCCGTGCTGGATTGAGTCCATTTTTTTTAAATAAGCGATCCATAAGAAGCATGCCCCAACCATCGGGCAAGGCATCATATATAGGACCTGGCAATCCCATTTGATGTGTAGGAAAGTTCGTTCTTAATGAGTCACCTTTTAATGGAAGTAGGTAAGAGGAAAGTTCTAAACCCTTACTGATCGCTTCTGCACTGTATTCAAAGGCAATTAATGGCCGACCTGTGATTGCAGTTGAGGAGACCAGTGTACCCCAAAGCCAATATTCACCCCATCCATTGTAGTAAACATTAAGTTTTTTGAGCATGGACTTATTTCCTTTTGACACGTTGGCGAGCCGTATTGCTCTCATAGCGGAGAATGTCATTTACACTGTTTAAATGAGGTTTGAAGAGTTCCTCTAATTCTTTTAATCGGCCCAATACCATGGCAACGCGTACTAAATTTTCAAATGAAACATTTCGACCAGCTTCCAGATTAGATACTGTATTCACACTAATACCAGCACGTGTAGCGACGTCTGCCTGAGTCATTTCCAGATAAAGTCGTTCTTTGCGAAGCCTTTCACATAATAACCTGACAACCTCTTCAGGTTTTTTGAAGTTTAAATCCATAATATTGGGTCTTATGTGTATATATGTATATTAAAACACAAAATAATGGATTTATATAAATAAACCATTTGATGTAAGGAAGGTGCTTTATGGGCTGATTAGATCCTATTAGATTAAAGAAGTCTAATTAGATATTTAAAATCTAAAGGAATCTAATATGTAAGCGTCCGCTGAGCCCCATAGCTATTTTAATTCGGTTCAGGTTTCTAGCGGTGTGTTAGTAATTCTTCTATTTGGGTCACTTTATGTGTCGGCAGCCTTTTCAGCACATCATTTAAATAGGCATACGGATCTAGGCCATTCAGCTTTGCTGACTGTATTATTGACGGAATTAGGCCAGACATATACATCTTGAGAAGAGGGGAAATTCTTATTCCTTGCATTTGAATTATTGGAGAGGGCCATCACTTTCAAATTTTTCTGTAATACTTTGCTTATCTTAAAGTTTAGCCCGAAGACCTTCCACCAATTGTAAAATAGAGGCCAATCCCTGAGGGTTCTGAATCTGTTCTATTGGAATGTCACTCATCAATTTATTGGGTGATCTCATAAAATGCTGCATCCAGGCTGTATCCCCACCTGTCAGAGCATCTAGTGATGTGGTAATACGGATTAAAGTGAGGGCGATTTCTCCCTGTTTTGAAGTGGGATCTAATTCAAGAGATGTTAAAGTTTTCACCGAATCTATATTGAGTGTTAAGGCTAGTTGATCCTGTGCAAGACCAAGTCGTTTAGCAGCAGCTAAAACTGCCTTAGCTAATATCATTTTCTGTTTTGCAGTTTTTTCTGATGTTGTATACATGACCGATCCCTGTTTCAGACGCTGCTAATTCATAGAGTTTATACGATTTAATTATCGTTGATTAGACATCCAATGTTTACTAAAGATATATTAAATTTGACTTTAGATAAGGAAACAACGGTTAAATTATTTAACAGCATGTGGTTGTTTTTAGACCTTCAGCTTTAAGTTCAAGAGATCGAGGTCTGCCGATACATGCTAGATGTAAGCAAAATTTAAATGCAGCAAGAGCATGACCATCTTTTACTGAGTAGAGTTGTAGACGAGGAAATTTCTCTTGAGTTGATGGATGTTTATCTATTGATGCTTTTGCTAATTTGAAAAGTTGAGGCTGTTGTTTAGCATCTAACTTTGTTTGCAAATCTTGTCCAAGTAAGTGCCAAAATTTGGCAGGAAATAAAGCCTTAACTTGGGAGTAAAAATGTTCGAGTTGATCGATATCCTTCCAGCGATAATGGATACCTGTGTGTGATGCGGTCACTCGATTCAAAAATATATTCAGGACGCATGCAATTTGTATTGGATTTTTACGAGCTATTTTCTGTAGATGTTCAAAAAAATAAGTCACCGCATGAAGCTCTTCAGCGCTATCAAGCATTGCTGGTTTTAAGTGGGTTGAGCTATCAATACTAAATAAACGTGGATTCCCTTTTTTTGATTTAATGTTTGCTAAATTTAGAGCATTTTCATACCAATAATTGACGAGTTCTTCTGGCAAGCACATACGTTGAGCTGTACTTTTAGGATCTTTAGTAGTCTCCAATATATTGAGCGTTTCATAGAAGCGTTGAAGTGAAATTTTAGAATCTTCTGTTCCAACAAAGAAAGCAAAAAAATCATGGGATTGATCTATTTGTAACGACAGTTCATCTAAAATGTCAGTAGCATTACTTTGAAGCCATTTTGTTTGATCGTTCAATAATATAGTTGCTAGAACGGCCTGGTTTTTTTCAAAATTAAAGTCTTTTTCACCATTTGTTATTTGCAAATTTTTAAACGTTGCATTGTGTCCCATAATTTTTTTAGCCAATTCATTAGTCATATCTGGATGATGTTTTAGTAGTTTTTGACCAGCTATGAGATAACTTAAATGAATATAGCTTTTGAATGTTTCAACTGGCTCTATATGTCCTAAGAGATGTGCAATAACAAACCAATGGTTTTGTCCATGTTGATTTTGAAGTAGCTCAGCTCGAATTTTTTGATATTCGTTTTCGCTATAGTCGGTTAGCTTTTGCACAAGTGGTGCATATTCACAGTTCAGTAAAAGCGATAAATGATTCGCTGCAGTGTGACGAAAAGAGTGAAAGGAGTAATGATGCCCTTTAAAGACCTGATTTAATATCAGTTTTAGGGGTACGGTGACAGTATGTTTATTCAGTTTTTTATTTTCATTCAAGTTGCTGAATAAATATAAACTTTTCTTATTCTCTAAACGTTTTTCAACAACAAAATCGCTAAAGAATTGGTACTCATCATCTTTTAGCAAAGCGTATGCAGGCACAATCCGTTCCGCACTATCCGTTTTGAGCAGATGTTGATTCCCTTGTTTTTTTGAACCATAAGGTTGAACCCAGATAGAAAATTGATTTAAACCCTCGATATCTTTTACACGTAACCCGAGTATTTCGTTAATACGCATACCAGTACGGTAAGCCAAAATATAAATAATTTTTAATAATTTATAGTGATGGTCTGAGATGGATTGGTCATGTAAGAGCTGATTTAACTTCTTTAATATGACTTGGAAGGCTGTGTGACCTATGATGCGTGCCCGTGGTCGACTTTGCGATGCAATAAATTCAAGTTCAAAATCTTCTGCTTGAAAAACAATTTGTTGAAAGGTGTGAAAGCGTTTCAACATGCGGATTGTTTGGTCTTTAGATTTTTTAAACTCAGGTCGATCTGCTTCATCAGCAAGTCGTGTATTGCTAATGATTTGTTGATAGATTTTGTTCAGCAGATCATTAATGTCATCGTCGGCATCGAAGTATTGTAAGGCATGAGTTAAAAACGGTTCTGCGATCCGGGTGTAATATGTATAGATTGAACTATCTGCGAGTTTTTGATTGTCTTGAAATGCCTTCGTGTACTGAGTTGTATCAAAATCAAAGGTGGCTGATAATTTTTTTATTTGCTCTGAACTTGGTAGATAGAGACTGATGAGCCACAAAATAATACGTTTAGAAAACTCATTAAACTGCTCTTGGTGACGCAGGCAAAAATCAATAATGAGTTCAGCAATAGGTTGGTCCGTTGATGATGTGCGAATTATTTTCAGCAAGTTTTTATGAATAAATATCACATTCTCTACTGCTTCAGACGTATTGAGATCTGGTAGGACTTTGGCTGTAGAAGAGACATTTCGTTCGGTTTCATCACTTAATTGAGTTTTAAATTTTGGGAATGCAAAGTTTTCAAACTCATGTTCTGATAAACCACACGTGAGTGTGTTTTCTAACAAACATTGTGAAAGGGCAGGGTCAACATCTGCATTCTGCAGTTGTAGCCAATTAAAATTGGCGTAGTCACGTAAAAACTTAAAAGTCTTGTTGGTGTATGGATGTTTTATTTTTTGAAAAATGAGGTGCAGATACGCATTCACGTCTAGACTGATATCACGAATTTGTCTTGTATTAAAGTGAATGAGCCAGAGTCGTGTGAGTTGATCTGGAACAAAATTACGTGATTTTCGTATTGTTTTTTCATCAACAAATAGATCGCCATAGCTTGGAGAAAGTGGCTCTAAAAAGATGATATTAAAATCGCAAATTTTTTGGATTTTTTCAGGGTTGTTTAAATGTTCGAGCAAAGCATTTAATGAAGCTGTTTGATTTAATCCACCGTATAACATTGAGCAAAGCAGAATATTCCCAATAATTTCATCATCAGAAAAAGCGGAACTATCTTGAGCAAGAATCCAGTAATCCCACAGTTTTTCGAGGATGATGTCAATTTCATGACCGGCTTGGATCCAATCTAGGGTGAAAATTGGTTCATCGCGTTTCATCTCAAAGGTGAGATAAGGTAGTGGGAGGTCTAGGTTATTACTTTTATTGAGGTCTTTGATATATGTTCGGAAGAATTCATGAGCATATTTTTTCCAGGCAAGATTCGGTGCTTTACGTTTAATAAACTCATAAATTGCAGGATAAGCTTGAATTAAGTCTTCATTTGAGAATTTTTGCTCATCAAAGTACTGTCGGAGCTCTTGTTCTGCATCGGCTCGTAGGTTCCTTTCTAATTCATTACGTTGAAGTTGACGTCTATCTTCAGCATAGCGTTTTTTTGGGATTTTTTTATTGAATGATGACATTTACTTCAATCCCGCTAATTTTAAATTGATCTTTCATTTGCTCTAAAACATTCGCAATTTTAGAAAATTGAGATAGTGATAAACGGCTTTGTTGCACAAACCTATCTGTAAAGGCTTTTTCAGCGATATAATTTTCAAATGAAGAAGCCTACACACAAA
>NZ_JANHGP010000046.1:0-13522 GCF_024494585.1 Acinetobacter sp. 5862 | reverse complement strand
AACTAAAATAGTATGAATATAAAAAAATATAATATTTACAATCATTTAAAGAACTGATTATACAATTAAGTAATTTTTATAATGGATTCTGCGCAAAACCTAGTGTATCGGTAGAGTCTGGTTTAAAAATATGTGAAATATCATCCTTCATTTTAGTCTGAAAGTTAGATCAATAAGTTGATAGAAATGGAAGAGGTGATTACACGTTTTTTACTTTTTCTTTATGTAACAAATTGTAATTTTAATGATGAATGAAAAAAATCTAATCGCTTCAATTAGATTTCAACGGATTTTGGGTTCAGTCTGCGGTAAATAGTTTATTTGAAATAGAGATTTTTTTAGCAATATAGTACGAATTGGATTTCTGACTGATCAACAACACTTGAGATTGTAACTCTAATTCACCATATTCTGGCTCTACTTGTACATAATACAGTTGACCAAATTCATTGCGAACACGTGCTTGTGCAGAGAAGCCTGGACGTGCATTTCCCGTTGAGATTGTTGCTAAACGACCCACTAAGTTAATGTGAGTATGTGTGACTTTGGGTTTAATCACTTGGTCAAGACAATTAATCATAAACACTGTAAAAAAGATGTCGATAATCAAAGCAGGAACAAAAAGATAGTAAGGCGAGATAAAGTAGTGTTGTAAAGCAAAAAATGAAAGCTCTAGAAAATAACCTGCAAAACTAAAATTGATGAGTAAAAATACAAATATTAAGTATTTGGAAAATTTTACATCTAATAGCGGTGAATTTAATAACCACTCTGGTGTCATTTTTTTTACGAGATGACTTGGACGTAACCCAATAAAAATACCAATTGTTTCTGCAATGCTGAGCAAAATCAAAGCCACTACGCTCATGTGAAATGGCATAAGGTAGTAATTTAAAAAAAACTCAGTCATCGCAGAATTCATGATTTAGGTATTAGTCAATATAAATACCACCATCAGAGTGTACTTCCAAATTTACTTTTTCAAGGAATTCACCTAGACATGGTCCTGAAATACATTCACCAGTTTCTACTGAGAATAATGCTCCATGAGTTGAGCATTGGATATACTCACGATCCTGATCTAAAAATTGATTTTCTAAATACTCAAGTTCAGTTTGCAAATGTGGGCAAACATTTTGATAAGCGTAAAAGCTACCATCTTTCTGAGTAATAAAAATTGTTGTTCCTTTCATGGTGTCATATGCACGAGACTCACGATCTGGAACTTCTTCAGTCATGCAAATCTTTTCCATTTTAAGCATATTCCTGTTGAGAATTTTTAAATTGTTCAAATAATTTGGCATAGTTTTCAACGGCTAAGCGTGGACCAAATTGTGCAACAACTTCACTAGAAATTAAAATAGCCAGTTGAGCCGCAGCTTTTAAAGTTAAACCAGCGTTAATGGCATATAAGAATGCACCAGCAAAAGCATCGCCAGCACCGTTAGTATCAACGGCATGAACTTCACGACCAGCAACGTGGAATTGTTGTTCAGGGTCAATGATGACTGCGCCATTTGCGCCTTGAGTGATGACAATATATTGATTCTTTGATTTTAAAACTTCAATAGCTGCATCAAGTGTTTCAGTATTACTGAACATTAGCGCTTCTTGTTCGTTACAGAATAACAAGTCAACGCCGTCATCTAAGAGTTCTTCTAGACCTTGACGTGCATATTGCACCATTGCAGGATCAGACAGTGAGAGGGCGATTTTAACGCCATGTGCTTTGGCAAGTTCACGTGCTTGTTTAACCGCAACACGAGCAGTATCACTTGTCGATAAGTATCCTTCGATATAGAGCCATTTTGCAGCTTTTAACGGTTCAAAATCGATTTGTTCAGCAGTTAATTCAGCGGTAATGCCTAAATATGTGTGCATAGTACGTTCTGAATCAGGACTGATCAGAACCATACATGTGCCTGTTACACCTTCACTAATTGATTGTGCAGCGGTTTTAATGCCTGCTTCATTTAAACCATTCAAGTAGATTGAACCGAGGTCATCATTACCTACACGGCATCCATAAAAAGCTGTACCACCTAGAGCACTGAATGCAACAGTTGTGTTTGCAGCCGACCCACCACTTGCTTGACCTTTATAGTTTTGGGTGTCTTGTAATTGTTGATATAAAGCAGCCTGAGTTTCACCATCGGTCAACTGCATTGTGCCTTTTTGCAAAGCTTGCTGTGTTAAAAACTCATTTGAGACTTTAAATTCTTGGTCAATCAGCGCATTACCAATTGCAAAAAGATCAACAGTTGTCATGTTTGTCATCACATTAAAAAATCAAAAAGCAAAGTTTACACTAATGCATTGACCATCACACCTTGCTTGCTGAATTTTTCTACAAAAACATACCAATTTACATGGATATCCATGCATATTCTTCGGTAGACTCTCTATAATCAATAGCGTTAATTAAATAGATAAATTGGAGATCACATGACTGTCGATGTTTCTGAAAGCATTACTCAAACCATTCACCCTGCGTTTCAGCTATTACGTCAACACCATGTAGAAGCACTTGATATTTACGTTTCAGAATATAAACATAAAGTGACAGGTGCTGTTCACTACCATTTGGCCACAAATCACGATGAAAATGTATTTTTGGTGGCATTTAGAACTCAACCGATGGATTCTAAAGGAACAGCTCATATTTTAGAGCATACAGCTTTATGTGGTTCTGAAAAATTTCCTGTACGCGACCCATTCTTTTTAATGATTCGCCGTTCATTAAATACCTTTATGAATGCATTCACAGCAGCAGATTGGACAGCTTATCCATTTGCAACACAGAATAAAAAAGATTTTCAGAATTTATTGTCAGTGTATTTAGATGCTGCATTCGCTGCAAATTTGAATCCTTTAGATTTTGCTCAAGAAGGGATTCGAATTGAATTAGAGAATGATCAAGCCGTTTATAAAGGTGTGGTGTTCAATGAAATGAAAGGAGCGATGAGTTCACCTACAGATCAGCTCTATCACCAATTGGCACATCATTTATTCCCTGAAACGACCTATCACTATAATTCAGGTGGCGATCCAAAAGACATTCCTGATTTAACCTACGAACAGCTTGTTGATTTTTATAAAACACATTATCACCCAAGTAATGCAGTCTTTATGACTTTTGGTAATCAAACTGCCTATGATTTACAGGAGCAGTTTGAAAAATTAGCATTAAATAAGTTTTCTCAGGGTACAACATTATATTCAAAACCTGAAAAACGTTTATTAGCACCAATAGAAGTGACTGAAAGCTATGCAGTTGATAGTGAAGACTTAAAAGATAAAACTTATCATGTGATGTCATGGTTACTCCCTGAAACCAGTGACATTAAATTACGTTTAGGTATGCGTTTAGTAGAAGGGATTTTATTAGAAAATTCAGCGTCGCCATTGCGTCATTATTTAGAAACTTGTGGTTATGCACAGTCAACGGGTCCATTGATGGGAGTTGATGATAGTAACTTCGAAATGACGTTCTATTGTGGCGTACAAGGCTCGAATGAAGAACATGCTGAAACATTTAAAAATGGTGTTTTAGATATTTTGAAAGAGGCTGCTTCAAAACCAATTGACCGTGATTTGGTTGATGCGATTTTACATCAAATTGAATTGCATCAACGTGAGATCAATGGTGATGGTACGCCTTATGGTTTAAGCCTTATTTTGAATGGTCTAGGTAGTGCAATTCACCATAATGATCCAATCCATGTTTGGGATGTTGATTCTGCAATTGAGCAAGTGAAAGAAGAATTGAAAGACCCAATGTGGTTGTCTAATTTAATTCAAACTCATTTGTTAGATAATCCGCATCGTGTACAAATGACCTTAGTGCCAGATGCGACCAAATCAGTAAAAGAGCAACAGGCTGAGCAAGCACGTTTGGCTGAAATTACTGCTAATTTGACAGAAGATCAAAAAATTGAAATTCAGCAAAAAACTGAAGCATTAAAACAACGTCAAGACACAGCTGATGATCTTGAGTTACTTCCTAAAGTTGGTTTGGAAGATGTGCCTGCGGATTTGCATATTGTTCAAGGTCAATTGCGTGAGATTATCTGTAATGGTCTGGATACACCATTAAATCTTTATCATGCAGGCACCAATGGTATTTATTATCAACAAGTTTTGATTCAGATTCCAGACGAAATCGTACTGTCGCCTTATTTCAACTTACTTTCTATCTTGATGGGTGAGGTTGGTGCAGGTGAGCATGATTATTTAGAATTCCAACAAATCCAAACGGCTGTAAGTGGCGGTTTGGGAATGGGAGCGTCTTTACGTAGCAAAGTGGATGATAAAGATCGAATTAGTGCTTGGTTGACGTTGACGACTAAATCATTGACTCAAAAGTTAGATTCTATTCAGTTGTTGAAACTTGCATTTGAACAGCTCCGTTTTGATGAAAAAGATCGTATCATCGAATTATTGCAGCAACGGAAAACCCGTTGGCAGTCACGCTTGTCAGGTTCTGGACATAGCTATGCAATGCAAATTGCTTCTCGTCAAATGAGTGCATTAGCTCGACGTGACTATCATAATACGGGTTTGGGTGCGCTGAACTGGCTGAGTGATTTAGTCACTAAGATTGATCAGGATGATACGGCTTATGAAGCTTTAATCGCTGAGTTACAAGCAATTCATCGTAAGTTATTACAAGCACCCAAACAGTTTTTATTGGTTTGCGAAGAACATCAGTCTGATCGTTTAGTTGAAGAGATTCAAAACGTTTGGGATAAACTGGCTGTCGATAAATCACCTGTAAGCCTAACCGAAGTTGAACACGTCAATACAGAAAATGATGAAGCATGGCTCATTCAGACGAATGTACAGTTCTGTTGCTCTGCTTATCAAGCCGTCGATGTTGCACATGCAGATGCAGCACCATTGATGGTATTGGCTGCGTATTTACGTAATGGTTTCTTACATAGTGCCATTCGTGAAAAAGGTGGAGCGTATGGTGGTGGAGCCAGTTATGATGGCAATGCCTGCTCATTCCGTTTCTATAGCTACCGTGATCCACGATTGGCGGAAACATTTAATGATTTTGAAGCCAGTGTGCAATGGTTGCTGAATACTGAACAACAGCCACATCAGCTTGAAGAGGCGATTTTAGGTCTGGTTGCAAGTATGGATAAGCCTGGCTCACCTGCTGGCGAAGCAATTACAGCGTGTTATGCATTGCTGCATGCCCGCACACCGAAATTCCGTAAAATGCTACGTGAACGCCTGTTGAATGTAACTCTGGAAGATTTAAACCGTGTGGCAAAACAGTATCTGGTGGAACAAAAGCCTGTGAAGGCAGTGGTTGCGCCATTTGCTAAGCGTGAAGAGTTACAGAAACTTGGCTTTAATATTCAACAAGTAAATTAAAAGAAAAATTGGAGACATTTATGGCGTTCAAATCATTTGAACGTGGTCATCTTGAACTAAGTGTACTCGCTATACTTGGTTCTTTTGCTACGTCTGGTGTAAATGCTCAGGTAACTACACCTGCAGCACCAGCAACAGTAGAGGCTTGTGTCGCTTTGGCTTCAAATGCAGATCGTTTAGCTTGTTATGATAGCCTTTTTAAAGCTCCAACAGTGATCGCACCACAAGTTCAAGCAGCCGAACCAATCATTTCGGTAGCTACTCCATCGGTAGAAAACAAAAATGAAAAAGCTGAACCTACGACTTTGCGTGATAAGGTTGTTCAAAAAGTAAGTGATTTGCACATCTTAGGTGCTGCGCCTAAATTTGATCCAAATATTTCATTGTTAGATCGCCGTTGGGAACTTTCTGAAGAAAGTAAACTGGGGGTGTGGAATATTCGAGCTTATCAACCCGTTTATTTGCTGCCCGCATTTTGGACCAGTGATAAGAATGAATTTCCTAGTAGCCCCAATCCAAACAATACTGTTAAAGATCAACAAAACTTAACCTCTACAGAAGCTAAGTTCCAAATCTCTTTAAAAACGAAAGCCTTAGAAAATATTTTGGGTGATAATGGCGATTTATGGTTAGGATATACGCAATCTTCTCACTGGCAAGTTTATAATTCTGAAGAATCAAGACCTTTTCGTGAGACCAATTACGAGCCTGAAGCAAGTTTGATGTTCAGAACCAACTATGAAATTTTAGGTTTAAATGCGCGTCTGTTAGGTGTGACTTTAAATCATCAATCCAATGGTCGTTCTGATCCATTATCACGTAGTTGGAACCGTGTAATTTTTAATTTAGGGTTTGAAAAAGATAATTTTGCGTTGATGGTACGTCCTTGGTACCGTGTCGAAGAAAATGCCAAAGATGATAATAATCCTGATATTAAGGATTATATGGGGCGTGGAGACTTAACAGCATTTTATCGCCATGATGATAATGATTTCTCGCTAATGTTACGTCATTCTTTAAAAGGTGGTGATCGCTCACATGGTGCTGTGCAATTTGATTGGGCATTCCCAATCAAAGGTAAGTTACGTGGACATCTACAACTCTTTGATGGTTATGGTGAGAGCTTGATCGATTATAACCATCGTGCGACCTATGCGGGTTTAGGCGTTTCTTTGATGAATTGGTATTAAATGAGTTTAAATATTCCTGATTCATTGTTGCAGCTTGAAGCAAATTGTGGGGTGTTTGCGGTCTGGCTGATTATAAAGCAATATCAAACCCATATTGATATTGCTGACCTGATTCAGTTATGTCGCCATGACCAACAAGAGGGAACTTTTACCATAGCATTAGCGGTTGCACTGAAAAAATTAGGCTTTGAAGTGTCATTGTATACTGACCCTGATCCAAATATCGATGAAAAAGAGAAACAAAGTTATTTGGATGCCCAAGGTCTTCAGATTCCGATTCACGCTGCTTTGACCTATTCCGAGATTCAGCAGGCATTTGAAAATGGTCACTTTGTTATCGTGTTTTATGACACCTTACACGGTGTGGGAAACCAATCTTTGATTTATTCAATTGATGAACAAGAGATTAGTTTCTGTGATCATTTTGAAGCGATGTCAAAAAGTATGTTTGAACAACAACGCCAAGCCGATGGAATTTGTCGGCAGGTGATTGTGGTTGAGCAATATTCAGAGTTTTATCCGATCTGAATATTGGCATTTGCATGTTTCAAACGACTTTTCTTTGGTGTAGCAATCAGGTAGGCGAGTGTTAATGGCCCAAGTCGACCTGTGTACATCAGTAAGCTCAAAACAAATAAGCTACCATCATGCAATTCACCTGTAACACCACGAGATAAACCAACAGTGCATGCAGCCGAAACAACCTCAAACATAAGATCTAAAACATCCAGTTTAGGTTCAAGTAAGAAAATTGTGAAACAGCCGATAAACACTAACATACCTGTAATTGCTGTCACGGCAAGCGCTTTATAGGTGGTTTCCTGCGAAACTGAATGATTGAAAATACGAATTTCTTCATTACGCCGTAGAAATGAAATCACACACAATAGCAATATTACAAAAGTACCAACTTTAATACCACCTGCGGTACTCAGTGAACCGCCACCAATAAACATCAATAGCATCGTGAGCAGTGTTGTACTGTGTTCCATCGAACCTGTATCAATAGTATTGAATCCCGATGAACGAGGTACTGTCGCTTGGAACCAAGCATTCATGGCTTGTTCACCAATATTCATTGAACCTAAAGTAAGTGGATTGTTGGCTTCTAAAAGCCAAATCAAAATAAAAGCCACAATATTTAGTGTCGCGATTGCACTGAGGATTAGCTTGCTGTTCGGTGTAAGTTTATTCCAACGTTTATTTTGTTTAACGTCAATTAAAACAAGAAAACCAATTCCACCTAACGTATATAGCGTACTAATGGTTAAACAGATAAGATAATGACCTTGGAAATTTATTAAGCTGTTATTGAATAGCGAAAACCCTGCATTATTGAATGCAGAAATACTGTAGAAAATTGAATAATATAATCCACGGTCAAAGCCATAAATAGGTATAAAAGAAGTACTTAAGATAATAACGCCAATCAGTTCAAAAAAAAGTGTATAAATCACCACACCTTTTGCCACAAAGGTAACTTTAGATAAGCTCGTTTGACCTAAGCTATCTTGTGCCATCATTTGTTGTTTTAGCCCGAGTTTAGGCGCTAGACTTAAGGCTGCCAAAATAGCAAAAGTCATAAAACCCAAACCACCTGTTTGGATTAATAAAAGAATAATAACTTGCCCGAGATGATTAAAAGACTCATTTAAATTCACTACAGATAGACCAGTAATCGTGACCGCTGAAGTTGCAGTAAACAAAGCATCCATCCAGCTTAAGTTTCCTTTGTTTGCAATCGGAAGTTTAAGCAGTAATGTTCCAATAATGATAAAGCTTAAGAACCCAATCGCGAGCAATGTCGGTGGGCTAAGATTAAATATCTTTTGCGAATTTATTTTTATGGTCATTTAGAGGAAGCATCCCGATAATTTTTTTAGATGGGTGAGTAATCCTTCTAATATGAGTACGTCACCTGTTTGTAAGGTAAAACTAGAGTCGATTTCATAAATAATTTGTTCATCACGTTTAAGTAGTAAAAGTTTGATATGAGGTTCTTGTTTGAGAATGCCTGATAGATTTACCTTGTTTAGTTTCTCATGCACAGGCACTTTAATGATGTAATGATCATGATCGAGTGCCATGTAGCGGCTAACCATAGGATAGTTAAGCGCTTGCGCAACCCGCACACCCATATCTTCTTCAGGGTGAATAATTTTACTGACGTTTAAATGGGAGAGGATAGTGTGGTGGGCTTTCGTTTTGGCTTTAACGAGGATTTTATCCACCCCTAAATTTTTAAGATTTAAAACACAAAGAATACTGGCTTCAATGTCTTCACCAATTGCGACCACGACGGCATCACAATTTTGGATATTTAGTTCTTCTAATACATGTTCATCGGTTGCATCTGCAATCACGGCATGGGTAATGCGATCAGCTAAGCTCTCTACATTTCGTTTAATGGTATCGATCCCAATCACATCATGATTGAGTTTGGTCAGTTCTAAGGCAACAGTTGCTCCAAAACTACCTAAACCAATGACTGCAAACTGTGCCATAACTGTCCTTAACTAAATGATAAAAATGTCTTTTTATTCATTTTAAGGTGGATTAATTGATCTGTTTGTAATGATTTTGTTTGCGATCACATATAAAAGATCAAGATCACTGGTTAAAAATAAAGCCGACATGATGTCGGCTTTAAATGATAAGGTGATTTATTTAAGGAAACGTTTGTAACCAGTATTGTCACTGATTTCAGCATATGGATAAGTAATTTTCTCTAAAGTTTCGATCAACCCATCTGGATTTTGTTTTGCATCAGTTGCTTGTAAACCGACTAAAACACGACCTTCGGCTGCACCATGATTACGATAGTGGAATAGTGTAATGTTATGTGTTGGACCTAGGCGTTCCAAGAATGTGAGTAATGCACCTGGACGCTCTGGAAATTCAACACGGAACAAGCGTTCATTTTCCAAATTGGCATGACCACCAATTAAGTAACGAATATGCAGTTTTGCAACTTCATCATCGGATAAATCATCGACATCATATTGTTGCTTGAGTAATTCATGGATTTCGTGACGTTCAACTTCGCCACCTTTCAAGCTAATCCCAACAAATACTTGAGCTTGGCTATCATCACTGGCACGATAGTTAAACTCAGTAATATTACGACCTTGTAGAGCACGGCAGAAATTAAGAAATGCGCCTTTTTGCTCAGGAATTGTGACGGCATAGATTGCTTCTTTACGTTCACCCAATTCAGTACGTTCAGCAATATAACGGAGACGATCAAAGTTCATGTTTGCACCGCAAACAATTGAAACCATGTTCTTTCCAATGAGCTGATGTTCGGTAACGTATTTTTTTATACCTGCTAAGGCCATCGCCCCTGATGGCTCAACGATACTTCGGTTTTCATCATAAGTGTCCTTGATTGCGGCACAGATTTCATCGGTATTTACGGTAACAATATTAGGATCAACAATTGGACCAGAATTATCTGACTTAGATAAGCGGATCATTTCAAAAGGCAATTCACCAATTTGAGCAACGGCTGTACCATCCGCAAATAAACCCACATGTGGCAGAATCACGCGTTCATTCGATTCAAGAGCAGCTTTTAGGCACGCAGATTCTTCATATTCAACACCAATGACTTTGACATGTGGTGCAACTTCACCAAGATAGGCTGCAACACCCGCAATGAGCCCGCCACCACCGACAGCAACGAAAACATATTCAACATCACGCCATTGGCGCAATAATTCATTGGCAATCGTTCCTTGACCAGCAATCACGAGTTCATCGTCATAAGGTGGGATAAAAACTAATCCTTCATCTTCTGCACGTTGTTTGGCATATTTATTGGCAACATCAAAACTATCGCCGTGTAAAACAACCTGTCCACCTAAGTTTTTAACCGCTTGTACTTTGATGTCAGGGGTCGTGCTTGGCATGACAATAATGGCTGGAATGCCTAATTTTTTTCCAGATAGTGCAACACCTTGTGCATGGTTACCTGCTGATGCGCAAATCACACCTCGATCGAGTTGATCTTTAGGAAGTTGGCTAATCCTATTGTAAGCACCGCGTAGCTTGAAAGAGAATACAGGTTGTAAATCTTCACGTTTAAATCGAATGTTATTGTTAATTTTTTGACTAATTCGTGGAGCTGCTTCAAGCGGTGTTTCAATCGCAACGTCATAAACCGTTGCTTGTAAAATTTGTCGTACCACACGAGACAGCATGTTCATCTTCCCTATAACAGTTTAAAATAGGCAATCATTGTAGCAAACCCCTGTGCATTTGCGCTGTTTTCTTGCAGCAAATGTCAAAATAGTTGAGTGAAGTCATGAGTCTATATGCAACCCAAGATGAAAAAAAACAAGCTGCTGCTAAAGCAGCTTTGAAACATTTGCCTAAAGGCGGCATTTTGGGCGTAGGAACTGGAAGTACTGTTAATTTTTTAATTGATCTATTACCAGAGTTGCAATTGGAAGCAGCCGTAGCAAGTTCTAATGCAACAGCTGAACGTCTTAAAAAATTAGGTATCGAAGTGGTTGATATGAACTCGGTAGGTGGTTTGGATGCCTATGTCGATGGTGCAGATGAAATTGACCGTCATATGCATATGATTAAAGGCGGCGGTGCTGCATTAACTCGTGAAAAAATCGTTGCTTCAATTGCTAAGAAGTTTGTATGTATTGTTGACGACTCAAAGTGGGTGGAGCAATTAGGTCGTGATTTTCCACTTCCTATCGAAGTCATTCCAATGGCGCGTTCTGCAGTTGCACGTAAAATCGTAGCTTTAGGTGGTGATCCTGTTTATCGCGAAGGTGTTGTTACTGATAATGGTAACGTTATCTTAGATGTTTTTAATTTAAATATTTTGAATGCACTTGATTTAGAGAAAACGATCAACAATATTCCAGGTGTGGTAACCAATGGAATTTTTGCTTTGAATGCAGCTAGTATTGCGATTGTTGCAACCAATAATGGTATTGAAGAACGTACGGCACAGTAATGCAATCAGTTTCGCTTGAAACACAATTGCCTGAAATTAAAGTAGTTCGACATGCAAGAGCGAGAAATTTGCGTTTGCGTGTTGAACCTACAGGTATTCGTTTAACAGTCCCTATCTTTTGTACAAAGCGGCAGATTCAGCAATTTCTGCAACAGTCTGAACAATGGTTATTAGAGACATGGAGCAAGCAACAAGAACAATTTAATCAGACTATAAATTTTCCTGAACAACTTGTTTTATTTTATCATTTGCAACCATTTCAAATTATTCAGCAACAGCAACGTCATATTTTTAAATTTAACTGGGAACAACATATTTTATTTATTCGAAATGAAAGCCCTGAATTAGCCTTAAAAGCTGCTGTATTAGTATATGCGAAACAGTTTTTACCAGAATATTTAAACTTAATAAGTGAGCAGACGGGCTTACAATATGGCGAATGCACGGTGAGAAAGCCAAAGACACGTTGGGGAAGTTGTAGTTCAAAACATGACATTATGCTCAATGCAGGATTGGTATTAATGCCGATGCATAATGTACGATCAGTGTGTATACATGAATTAGCACATACGAAGTATTTTGATCATAGTGCTGGATTTTGGAGCGAAGTGGCGAAATATGATGAAAGTTATATCGAACATCGCAGGCAATTAAAAAGTATTCAATTGCCTGCATGGTGGTACTAAATCAAATAAAACTACATTCAAGTTGGGTTGTTTGTAGTTGATCTGGTGCCTTGCGAGTATCTAGACCTGCACTAGCACTTACTACTTGATTTCCATTTAATTTTATTTGAATAAACTTATACTTTTGTAAAGTAAAGTCGATGTCAGTAGAACTACTATTGAGTAGGTAGTCTTGAGCTGTATTATTGATGAGCATTAAATTATCAGTACTATCGCCATCAAGTTTTGAAGTGAAGATTTGAGTACCTTTTTGTAGTTCTAAAACACCGTTAGCTCTGATATTTAGTTTGCAATCGTTAATTTTATCTTCGTAACTGCCAATTAGATACTCAATAGAAGGTAAATTGGGATTAAAGACAGTATTAATTCCAGTTACACCTGATTGGCATAAATAATTCGAATCTAGACATTTTGATGTTGAACTATTAACGGCAAAGCCTACAGCTCTTCTATAGTCACCAGCCCCCGCTACTCTGAAAACATCTGTAGCTTGCATTTTTGGATCGGTACCTGAGTATATTTTTTGTTCAAGTTGTAAATATCCAAGTGGATTAGATGTTTGTTGCTCATACTTTGTGGCAAGTTTTAGTACAGCACTTTTTAATAATCCAGCATATTGATCTCTAATATTTTTTTGATTTTCTGCAATGTTAATTAAAGTGTTTTTATTTGGATCTGTATTTTCAGGGGCTGGGTCAATTAATGAAACAAGTGGACTAGGATCTCCATGTATTTTTTTCCCATCTAAATAACCATCTTTTAAATCGATTGCTAAGTTCTTGGTAAATTCAACAAATGCATTTTCAGGGTTTGAGCTTGACCATTGTTGAATGTAGCCAAAGTTTAAATAGGTATTAATATATTTATTGATGGTGGCAATAGTTAGGTTATTTGATTTAAATATAGTAAGTATTGTGCTTGATGATAAGTTTGGTAAATCAACATTTGAAAAGCCATTTAATAAGGCACTGTTGACATCATTAGTCGCAAATTGTAGCTGTAATGCACTAACTTGTTTGGAGTTAATGATGTCTGTAGGGAGTTGACCAGATCTTACGATAGCACGTTGATAAATTGCTTCAGAGCTTGGGGTTATATAGATTGGTTGCGTTAAATTGCTAGTATTAACTTCTACTAAAGCATTAAAAGTTAAAGAGAAGCTTTTATATTGGCCATTGAGAAAATCATAAATTAATGAGTTAGGTGTGGCTTTGTTGCACAAAGATTTGAAATGCAAAGCGCCCCTAATTGAGCCAAATTTAAGGCGTAACTTGGGTAAGTGG
>NZ_JANHGP010000068.1:0-13909 GCF_024494585.1 Acinetobacter sp. 5862 | reverse complement strand
CAATTGCTAAGCCAGACTCTTCAATATCCAATATTTCTTGAAGTTCTGAAGCAATCTTGGATAAGAAAATCTCAAATCCAATAGGAACACTTTCCTTGTAAGCCTTATTATTGATCTCTTTTTGCTCACTCAAATACTCTTTGATATAGCTGTGCGTTGTTGTTGAATAATCTAAACGAAAAGCGAGTCGAAATAGTGATTTGATCATAAGGCAGCATTGAATAGAAGCAGCAAATTTAAGAGCATCAGTCGGTACGACTGGTGATTCATACGATAATGCTTTGGTTGAAACAGTGAATGGCTTATACAAAACAGAGGTGATTGAATATTTAAAAGCAGATTGGCAAGGTTTAGCAGATGTACAGCTTGCGACACTAAACTGGGTAGATTTGTTCAATAAAAAGCGTGTACACAGTGCACTGGGTTATGTATCACCTTTTGATTTTGAAGCAATGTACTATGATAAGATTAACCCGTTAGGTCAGGTGGCCTAACTTAAATAAAAAGTCTGCGACAAACCCGGTACGGTTCACTGAGAAAAAAGATAAAAAAATTAACAAGATCTTATTAGGCTATAAGGCGTATTATTTTTTTTATGTCTGACAGCGAATTCCATAAAGAAGTCACTAACTCTGCCCTTTCACCAAGTAAACGTAAATATAAAAACTATAAAATCAAAGTGACTCAGGACGAATATCAAATTGATTTAAAATTTAAGGAAAAATAAGCAGGATTGCTCTAATTCTCAGGTTTAAACTCTTTATTTATTGACAGCCATTATGATTAAAGCATCAAAAAAGACAATCTAGACATTAGATGACCTGTTGTACTTAAGATCGTTACCCGCCAATTCAACATCATCTGATACAATCAAAATAACGTTTCACGTATCCTGTGAACTCCTGTTTTCTGACCAAATAGCACTCCGATAGTGTCCTCTTAAAATTTATTGGACACTATCGTGGTATTAATGAGTTAGAAAAGTGGGGCTCAGCGGATGCTTACGATTAAACAAACGATCGAGCCATCCGTTACCCTGCTCACACCATGACGAATCAGCTTTAAAGATTACGCTGATTGACTCGTTTAGACAGTTCTTCAGCCGATTCTTTTCGCTCCGAATAACGGTTGGTCAAATAGGCACTCTGACCGCGAGTCAGCAAAGTAAACTTGTATAGCTCTTCCATTACATCAACAATACGATCATATAGCGATGAAGGCTTCATCCGTCCTTCCTCATCAAACTCCAAAAAGGCTTTAGGAACAGAAGACTGATTTGGAATCGTGATCATCCGCATCCAGCGCCCAAGAATTCGCATCTGGTTTACACTGTTAAAAGACTGTGATCCACCGCTCACCTGCATCAAAGCCAGTGTTTTACCCTGCGTAGCACGAATTGCTCCTGCAGCAAGTGGAATCCAATCAATCTGTGCTTTGAAGATTGAGCTCATCGAACCATGCCGCTCAGGCGAACACCAAACCATGCCTTCAGACCAAGCCAACAATTCATGCAGCTCTTTAACCTTTGGATGTTCCAGATCACCATCTTCAGGTAAAGGTAAACCTTTGGGATGAAAGATTTTAACCTCACAACCAAAACGCTCAAGAATTCGCCCAGCTTCCATCACAGCTAGGCGGCTATATGAACGCTCTCTGTTTGAGCCATATAGCAATAAGATACGTGGTGGGTGACTTAGTTCTTTAGCCTGCACTTCCGCAAAAGTTGGTGTCGGTAAAAGATCAGATTCAAGATTAGGGAGTGTCATCTTTGCCTCTTAAGAATTTGGATAATATTTTTTCTTCAGCCACAAGGATACGCTAACCAGTGCAATCAGCACGGGCACTTCAACCAATGGGCCAATAATCGTAGTAAAGGCAATTGGTGAAGCCAAACCAAAGGTAGCAATCGCAACGGCCAACGCTAACTCAAAATTGTTACCTGCTGCGGTAAATGAAATTGCGGTGGTTTTGGGATAGTCATTCCCCATCCACTTACTCATGAAAAAGCTGACAAAGAACATCACGACAAAGTAAAGCGTCAATGGAATTGCAATCCGCAACACATCCATTGGCAAACTCACTACATCACCGCCTTTCAAGCTAAACATGGCTACAATGGTGAATAACAAGGCCAATAAGCTGAGTGGACCAATTTTTGGCAGGAATCTCGTTTGATACCAGTCCAGACCTTTGGCTTTCACTAAAGATAGACGCGTCAGGAAGCCCATCAGGAATGGAATCCCCAAGTAGATAAGGACAGCATTGGCAATGGTCCAAAAATCAACATTGATGACATTCCCTTCTATCCCAAAAAATGGCGGCAGATAGGTCAGGAAGAACCAGGCATAACTGCTAAAGAACAGAATCTGAAAAATGCTGTTAAATGCGACCAATGCAGCACCGTATTGATTGTCCCCGCATGCCAGTCCATTCCAGATCAGTACCATGGCAATACAACGCGCCAAGCCAATCAGAATCAGACCTGTCATGTATTCTGGGTAATCACTCAAGAAGACTATCGCCAATACAAACATCAGCACTGGCGCAATCAGCCAGTTCTGAATCAGAGAGAGCGCTAATGTTTTTTTATCCTGAAATACTTTGGGCAAAGCTGCATAATCTACTTTGGCTAATGGTGGATACATCATCAAAATCAAACCAATCGCAATTGGCAAGTTGACTGAATTTACACTCATTGCATCCAATGCGACGGATGCTTGTGGAAATACCACCCCAATCGCAACTCCCAATGCCATAGCCACAAAAATCCATAGCGTCAGGTTACGATCCAAAAAGGATAATCCTGGTTTAGACATGATCTGCTCGCTTAAAGATGGGAAATTTGATTGATTTCAGCAATAAGCTGAGGACGGCTCATGTGTTGGGTATCTAATGCAAAAAGTGCATCTAAGCGTTTGTTGATATGTTCTACAGTACTTAAAAATGCCTGTAATTTTTCTTGTTCAGGCAAATCTAAATGTGATGGATCAGATAGACCCCAATGTGCTTTGATTGCTCCTCCTAAATACAACGGACAAGCTTCTTGTGCTGCCGCATCACACACGGTGATGACGACATCGGGCTGATACTGTTCACAGGCATCAATCGTTTTACTCGACAAACCTTCGGTAGACAAACCCAGGTTCTGTAAAGTCTGAATGGTTAACGGATGAACTTGGCCAGAAGGTTTACTTCCAGCGCTATAAGCTACCCAACCTTCAGGCGCTCGACTATTAAACAGAACTTCAGAAAGAATACTGCGACAACTGTTACCCGTGCACAGAAACAAAAATTTCATGAAAACTTACTCGCAATGGCTCTGAATCGATAGAGCTGAGGGATCAAATAACACGGGAACATTGCTACGTTTAAGTGTATTCAGAATTTCAAAGCACCATTCAGGTAGTTGTGGGTTAAGACTGTAATACACCCACTGCTTTTGCCGACGGTCATTCAGCAAACCACTTGATCTTAACAGGGCTAAATGCCGTGAAATTTTTGGTTGGCTTAACTGGAGTTTATCTGTCAAATCACAAACACATTGCTCTTCGTTTTCTGCGATAAGCATGACAATACTGAGACGTGTTTCATCAGATAAACATTTAAAAAACTGAACGTGGTCCATAACTGCTCCCATTCTATTATGCAAATATACACATATCCATATATTCAGTAAAGAGTACTCATTATAAATGTATACCCATATCCGTATATGCTTGCCAGAAAGGGAAAAATTTACAACTTCTTAACATCTCAAGACACAAATAAAAAAGACCCGTGGCTTATGCCACAGGTCTTTTTTACAGTTTTCCACATACACTTATTTATTTTTTTCAATCAACTCCACAATGGCTTGTGGTTCCAAAACTTTGCCACTTGAAACGATTTGATTATCTATGATCAGACCTGGCGTACTTAACAACCCTGTTTCAGCAATTTGCATCATATCAGTTACATATTCAATTTCTGCCTGAACACCCGTACTTTTTACTGCTTCTTCAGTTGCAGCCAATAAGGCTTTGCATTTACGACAACCTGTTCCTAAAACTTTAATTTGCATCTTTATTCTCCACACTTTTTATAAAAACCAATAACCCAAATTATTCAGGCTATAACCAACAATCAAGATTCCCACAAAAACGATCCCTACAAACAGGCTCAATAAACGGGTTTTCACCACTTGTTTTAACAAGATTAGCGATGGCAGAGAAAGTGCGGTGACCGCCATCATAAACGCTAAAACCGTCCCCAAGCCAACGCCTTTAGTCACAAGTGCTTCTGCAATCGGCAAGGTGCCAAAGATATCCGCATACATTGGCATTCCGACAATCGTGGCAATCAGTACGGAATACCAGTGTTCCTGACCAAGTAAGGCAGTAATCCACTGCTCAGGAATCCAGTTATGAATTGCCGCACCAATCCCGACACCTATCAAGACATAAAGCCAGACCTTACTAAAAATGTTTGTCACCTGTTCCCAAGCAAATGTACGCCGCTCTTTTGCAGTCATGCTGAAATCTTCATCGTCACCTGAGATTGTTTGATGATGAGTCACAAATTCAGCCACATACTTTTCCATTTTCAAGTAGCTGATTAATGACCCGCCGATGACTGCCAGCACTAATCCAAGTAACACATAGACCAATGCAATTTTCCAGTTAAAGATACTCGCCAATAAAATAATGGAAGCCAAGTCAACAAGTGGTGATGAAATCAGAAAGGAAAAAGTGACGCCTACCGGAAGTCCTGCACGGGTAAAACCAATAAACAACGGAATCGAAGAACATGAACAAAATGGCGTAATAGTACCGAGTAATGCCCCCATGATATTGGCTTTGATTCCTGTCATCCGACCTAAAATCAGCCGAGTACGTTCTGGAGGGAAATAGCTTTGAATATAAGATAATGTATAGATCAACACTGAAAGCAGAATAAAGATCTTGAATACATCATAAATAAAGAAATGGACACTACCACCCAATCGGGTTGCAACGGATAAACCAAATAAATTTTCAACGAACCAGCGCACACCATCCGAGAGCCAGGTCATTTTAAGTAGAACATCATTTAACCAAGCAAAAATTGCGACAATGTTCTCCATTTAGATCTCCTGCTCTACACTGATACAAAGTCCAACAGCGTTATGGGTTTCACCTTTTATTTTAAGCGTCTGCCTTGCTCATCAATGATGACTTCACCATCTTCTTTAGCGAAAGCTTTTAATTGCGGCAAAGGTAGAATATCTAGCACTACTTCAGATGGGCGACATAAACGAGTGCCCAAATCTGTCACGACCAAAGGACGGTTAATCAGGATGGGATGTTCAAGCATAGCATCAAGCAATTGCTCATTTGTCCAGTTCGCATCGTCTAAATTAAGTTCAGTATAAGCATCTACATTTTTGCGTAACACATCACGAACACTTAAACCAGAGTCCTGAATCATTTTAATCAGCTGATCTTTTGATGGTGGCGTAATCAGATATTCAATTACTTCTGGTTCGATCCCCGTGTTGCGAATAAGCGCCAAAGTGTTACGAGACGTGCCACAGGCAGGATTATGGTAGATTTGAACTTTTGGCATTTGATCCATGAGTATAATCTCTTAAACAGACAGCCTTTTATATATGAATATTCGAATATACGCAATATGGAATATATGATTAACTACAAGTACCAATAAATAAGAAAAGCTCCTGAATCAATCAAAAACCTCCCATTTAGGTATTTCTGAAACGGTGTCAATTAAATTAAGAAGCTAAAGCTTCTTTTCTGATTCTCAACTCACATTAGGAACATCCCTCATCTAACAAACTGCTCCTAGTCAAATAAAGGATATTCCTCCCCTCACCCTCTGCTATAGCAAGAGTTTTTCCCACAATTGGAACCTGATCTGCTATCTGTTGAATAAAATGATTGGGCGAAATGCCATACAGATCCTGTGTTTGCGAATAAAGATTATCCCAGTGCTGATTCATATCGTTTCCCAATGATTGAAAAAATTAAGCTGTGAATTCTTTAAATGCTTCCAATGCATTAGCGGCATACATCAATGAAGGACCGCCCCCCATATAAACTGCAACACCAAGCACTTCCTCTAATTCTTGCAATGTCATTCCCATTTTGACTAGGGTTCTGACATGAAAACCTATACATCCATCACATCGTGCTGCAACACCAATCGCTAAGGCAATCAGTTCTTTTGTTTTAGGATCAATAACACCATCTCGCATTGCAACTTGTGACAATTGATTAAAACTTTTCATTAAATCAGGAGAATCCTGCGCTAATGTCTTTAAACTGCCTGAAATATTTTGAGTTAATTCTTTGTACTTCATGATTTTCTCACTTGAATGTCCATAAACTTAAGTTAGACTTAAAATAGAAATCTAGTTATTTCTCTACTGGATAACCCTGCTCTAGCCATGCTTGGAATCCACCCTGAACAGATTTCACCTGAGTAAATCCCATATTCTGTAAAGTATCTGTAGCCAGAGCTGATCGGCCACCCGTCCCACAAATCAAATAAATCGGCTGATCTTTAAGATATTCTAGTGCTTGCAAGGTATCGCAATGATGGCTCGCCACAGGATGCTGGTGAATTCTCATTTCTAAAACACCACGAGGATAATTCACGGCTCGGTCTATCGCTGCCGCCTGAAATTCATCCGGTTCCCGAACATCAATCAAAATGGTTTTATGGTTTTTCATGACTTCAAGTAAGCCGTCTACCGTCACTTCTTGAATTCGGTTTTTTGCCATTGAAATTAATTGTTCTGCTGTTTTCATTACTCTTTACCTCTTCCGATCTTTAGAAATCTGGTCTCTGATTAAATATTCATGTCTTTAAAATGCAGTTTTTAAATTTGGCTCTAATCTCTTGCTTGTATTAAGTTATGATGACTGTAGAAATTAAATAAAATGCTACGCTTATAACAGTTATGGCAAAAACCTTTTGGATTTGACTATTCTTAACTAAAGGCATCAAACTTCGACCAATCAACATCCCAGCCATGCAAGCTAAAACGAAAGTCAGCGTGACCGAAACGGGGTATTGAAAACCATCAAAAATATGAGCTGAAATGCTGACACCACCTATCAGGAAAATAATCATCAACGAGGTCGCAACAATACTGCGCATGTCAAGATCAGTTACTTTACTCAGTACTGGAACAATCACGAATCCCCCACCTACCCCAAGCAAACCAGTCAATAAACCTGCCACGACACCAATGGCACCGAGAGACAATGCAGTTTTCATGTTCCAAATCAGACGACCAGTTGTTTGGTTAACTTTACACAGCACACCTGTATGGTCATTCACTTTTTTAAAAAAAATCCGGTAAGCAACCACGAGCATGACTAAACTGAATGCTAAGGTAAGCCATACAGGAGAAATTATTCCTCCCAGATGCACACCATAACGTGCTGAAGGAATGCTAATCAGTGCAATCCAAAGCGCAGCCCGATAGCGTACTATCTTCTTAAATAAGCCTTCAAATGTTCCAACCAAGGCAGATAAAGTGACTGCAAGCAAGCCAACAGGTGCAGCTTGTGCGACCGTCCATCCTTGACTTGCCATCAGTGCGGGTACGGCCAGAATGCCACCACCAGCACCGGTTAACCCAAGCAAACCACCGATGGCCAGTCCTTCAAGTATTAGCATCCACATCGCTAGTGCCCCCCCTCTATTACCAAACCAATTAAACAAAACTTGTTGTTTAATCTTAAAATTTGCCTATTTGAAGTAATTCAGTGGAAGTTTTAAATAAGAAACACCATTCTCTTCGGGTTCAGGGAATTGTCCTGCTTTCATATTGATCTGTATCGAAGGTAAAATCAGTTTGGGCATACTTAAACCCGCATCGCGCTTATTACGCATTTCAACAAAATCATCTTTGGTCGTGCCGTCGTGAATATGGATATTCTGATTTTTTTGAGTCTGAATATCCGTTTCACACATATAGGTATCGCGCTTTTCTGGCAAATAATCATGGCAGAGAAATACACGTGTTTTCTCAGGCAGTTGATACAAACTTTGTATTGAATCAAAAAGGATTGATGCGCTTCCCTTCGGGAAATCACAGCGCGCTGTTCCATAATCTGGCATGAATAAGGTATCACCCACAAACACGGCATCACCCATGACATAACTCAGGCAAGCAGGCGTATGTCCCGGTGTTGGAATGTTATAGGCTTTCAATGTTCCGATTTGGAACGACTCATGATCTTCAAATAAATAATCAAAGAGCTGCTGGGCATTCCATTGTTTAATATCCAGATGATAAATCGCACCAAAGGTTTCCTGTACAATGCCAATTTTCTGGCTCATAGCAATCTTGCCACCTAACTCAGCTTTGAGATATTGTGCAGCAGTCAGATGATCAGCATGTACATGGGTTTCGAGAATCCACTCAACCGTTAAACCCTGCTCTTTAATATAGGCAATAATTTTATCGGCATGAATAGTGGATGTACTTGCTGATGCCGGATCATAATCCAGAACGCTATCAATAATGGCGCAGGCTTTGGTCGCCGGATCACGTACAACATAACTGAAGGTATTGGTATCTTCGTGAAAAAAATCTTTTACTATAGGTAAGTTTGACATCGTTAAGCTCCTGACCATTTACGGTGAATCCATATACCCAGCAGCATTGCTACAATAAAATAGAGCACTTGATAGTGGCCCAAACCGATCAAGGTGAAACTTGGTGCCGGACAGATGCCGGCAATACCCCAACCTGCACCAAATAAAACCGCACCCGTCATCAGTTTCTTGTCTATCTGATTATTTATGGGTAAATCAATAGATTCATTGAAGACCGTTTTTGGTTGTGCTGCACGTACTGCTTTCTGGAAAGGAATAAAGGCCACCGCAATCGCGCCCATCATCACAAAGGCCAGGCTGGCATCCCAATTACCAAACAGATCCAGAAAGTCGAGTACTTTTTCCGGATTAGACATGCCTGATACCATCAGCCCCACAGAGAACAGTGCACCAAATAAAAAGGCAAACACATTTTTCATTTTAGAATGCTCCTGTGATATGACGGATAGTATAAACGGTGACAAAACCTGTAAACATAAAAGTCATGGTCGCGATGATAGAACGCTTAGACAGGCGACTGATGCCACAAATTCCATGACCACTGGTACAACCCGAACCCAGACGTGTCCCAAAACCCACCAGTAGACCTGCCACAATCATCATCAGTGGGCTGGCATTCAATTCGATTTCAGGTTGTACAAATAGACCATAAATAAACGGTGTGAGAATCAAGCCTGATAAAAACCAGATTGCAGGTGTTTTAAACATGGATTTTGAGTTTAATACTTGCCCAATCAAACCACTGATTCCTGCAATACGGCCATTGACGTAAAGATAGCCAACCACGGAAAGCCCGAGCATTAAGCCGCCAATAAATGCGATGAGGAAGTCATGCATGATGAATCAATCTCTATACAATATACTTTTTTATATTATATAATAAAAAATATTAATCAAGCAGTTTTATGGTAAATTATGTAAACTGCACGGGCTACATCAAAAGTTGTGAGGACATTTATGGATATGATTGCTGAAAATGCCAAAATTGATTTTTCTCAAGTCGATTTCGTCAGCCAATGCCTGAAAGTTTTAGCCAATCCTGATCGCCTGAAAATCTTATGTGTCCTGGTGGATGGGGAAATGAATGTTCAGGAAATTGAAGAATCCACTGACATTCATCAACCTACACTTTCACAACAACTGACTGTCCTACGTAAGGCTGACATGGTCAGCACACGACGTGAGGGTAAACAGATTTTCTATCGTCTGAGTGATCCCAAGGTCTTAAGTTTGATGCAAAAGCTGTACGAGCTGTATTGTGCGAATTAATCCGCTTAGTACAGCCAAAAAGAAATGATCAGAAGCAGTAAACCTTTGTTTTTTTAATACTCTTAATATGGAAAAATCTTGTACTCATTTTTTCTCTAGATTAGATTTAGTGAACTAAATCTGAAAAATATTTTATTCAAATTACACAGGGTTATAATTTATCGATTTACAAGTTTGTTCTTATATCGTGCTAGAATTTTGATGTCTACTCAATGTTTTGAACTGCTTTTACCAGAAGAGTGATCTACATTCCGGCTCATTCCATCTCGTGTTTGGAATCACTCTGAATTCTCCCATCCACCAAATTAATGGTTCGATCACAGGTCGCCGATAATCTAGGATCATGAGTCACCAATAAGACTGCACAGTCATGTTCGCGATGTACTTTACGAAATAATTCAAACATTTCCGCAGCAGTTTGAGTATCCAGATTACCTGTCGGTTCATCGGCCAACAATAGTGCAGGCTGAGTAATCAGTGAACGTGCAATCGCTACGCGTTGCTGCTGCCCTCCAGAAAGCTCATTGGGTTTACGGTCAGCGAACTTATCTAACCCTACAGCGGCCAATAATTCATGGGCATATTGCAACGCAGATTGATCTGGCTTACCTTGCTTCAGCATTAATGGCATGAGTACATTATGTAAGGCAGTAAAAGCCTGTATAAGATGATGGAACTGAAACACAAAACCTATACTATTGCCTCGTAATGCTGTCCGAGCCGTATCATCCATACGGCTTGTAGCCTGCCCCAACAAGTACAACTCACCACGACTAGGCTGATCTAATAAGCCGAGAATATTCAGTAAAGTACTTTTGCCTGAACCAGAAGGACCAATTAATGCAGCAAAGTCATTCCGTTGAATACACAGGTCAATTCCATGTAATACCTCCACTTCATTAGGCTGCCCAACATTGTAAGACTTTCGCAATGCTTCTAAACGCAGTACTTCCTGAGATGGATCAAACATGACGAATTGCCTCCACAGGATCAAGTGCAGCAGCCCGACGGGATGGTATTGCAGCAGCCAAAATACCTGTCACTGTCGCCAAGAATAATGCCGACAAGATAAGCTTGATTGAAATCGAAATATAAAACAAGCCGGGACCAAACTGATTAAATCCCCAGATCAAACCATAACTGACTACACTACCAAGCATCGAACCAAGCAGACCAAAAATTGCTCCCTGAAACAAGAAAACTCTTAAAATTTGTGCTTGTGTCGCCCCCGTCGCACGTAAAATACCGATTTCCCGAGTCCGTTGCACCACACTCACCGACATCACACTGGCAATGCCAAAAGCGACTGAAATCCCTACAAAAACAATAATCATGTTGGTCGAAAGACTTTGAGCGGTAATCGCATTCATTAATTGAGCATTGGTTTCAATCCAGCTTTCTGCTTTTAATCCTGTCAGGCGTCCAACTTGTGAGGCAATTTGATCCGCCTGAAAAATATCCTGAATCGTCAGATCAATCACGGTCACGCCACCTGGCAAATTAAGTAAAGATTGCGCCTGTTTCAAATCCAGATAGACATAGCGCGCATCCAATTCACGCACGCCCAGTTCAAATATTCCAGAGATATTCACCACTGCATTTTTCTGTTGCCCAGTATCTAACCTTAATTTGCTCCCGACTTGCACACCCAAATCTTTGGCCAATTGACGCCCAATTAATACATTATCCGCACTGACCCGTAATTCACCACTCACCATATATTGCTTTAACGGAATAATTTGTTGATAACGTTCAAGATTGATACCAACCAAAGCAACCGATTGAATCGCCTCTCCACGCTGTACAAATGCAGGACCAGAGATCACAGGAGAAACCGCCGTCAACACGGGCAACTGATCTAAAGTCTCAGTAATCTGCTGCCAATTATTAATAGAGCGTAAGCGTTGCGCACGCTGATCTTCTTGTAACAACTGAAGTGTTCCTGCTGCTGGTGGCACAATGTGATTCACCTCATCTGGTGAAAGCAAACGAATATGCGCCTGCGTCCCTAAAGTCCTTTCTACAATATTCGATTGTAAGCCCTGAATTAAGGCGCTAATGAACACAATGACCGCTACCCCCACCGCGACGCCAATGGTAATCATCATCGACTGTGTGCGACCCTCTCGCAAAAAACTGATTGCGATGGTCCACTCGGTCCAAAGTCGCCTAAAAAAGTTTTTCAATCGAATTTCACCGGTAATTCATTTTTGCTATTTTTCTGATCCGTTTGACTCTGGAAAACACGTTTAGTTTTCTCTATTCGGACACGAGTTCCATCTTTAAGCACTGATTCTGCATCGGTAAGGACGTGATCACCTTCTTTCACTCCAGCTACAACTTCAGACATAACCAAACCACGTAAACCCAGTGTGATAGGATGACGTTGAATTTTTCTATCTCTTACTAAAATAACCATAGCCTTGTTGCCACTTATACTGCTTAAAGCATCATTTGGAATGACCAAGGTTCGCTCGCGCTTGTTGGTTTCAACATTTACCGATACCGTCATGTCTTGACGCAGAAAACCTGGGACTGGATCAACTGTTAATCGGACGTCTACTGTGCCACGTTGAGCATCAATACTTGGAGCAATAAAATTAATATGGGCAGGAAAAGATTGATTTGGATAGGCATCTGCAATCACTGCGGCTTTTTGTTGTAAAGCCAGCAGTGGTAAATTTCGTTCATCAAATGGCACTCGTATTTCAGTCGCACCATCCAGTGCAATAGTGAAGAGAGTCTGACTCGGTTGTACCAGATCCCCTGGCTCAACATTACGCGTTAAAATAATACCTGAAACTTCTGCACGAATTTTGGTCTTGGCAAGTTGCGCTTGTAGTGCAGCGAGTCGTTCGCGTAATTTTGTCTCTTCAACTTTATTTGGGGCAAGTGAAGCAACTTTTAATCGAGCTGATTCCAAATTATTACGGGCGAGTCTTTCTGCCTCTATCGATTTCTCCCTTTCCTCTGCTGATAATATTCCTGATTCGGTATTTCGTCTGCGTAACGCCTCTCTTTGAGCCTGTTCTAATTGTACTTTGGCATTCGCTAAATCAACTTCTGCTTGCGGGCGTCTAGTGGTTTCGAGTTCTTTTAATTCAGCTTCTGCCTGCCGCACTTGCGCTGAAATTTCATCAGATTTCAGTACTAAAAGAACATCCCCTCGAGAGACCCGATCTCCCTCTTGAACCAAGCGCTCAAGAACAACCCCTGTAATTTCACTACCAATCTGAGTCCGAGATACTTTCTCTACCCGTCCTGAAGCAACAACTGTCTGAATCAATGGACTAGATACGACTTCATAACTAGGTAACAATGGTCCTTGCCACCAGCGATATGTAGCAAAACTGACAGCTAAAACCAGTAGTATGATCATGATCCAAGGCTTATAACGGGTAACAAGCAATTCCATTCTCCAAGCCAGATTAAAGAAAAGTTTTTGAATTGAATAATTAATGTCTAGTTAAATATATATGAAAATTTAGTTACAACACACCAAATTAAAAAAGCACACCATTTTTATTAAATTATTTTCTCTTACTGTTATAGTTTTTTCATAATTTTGATTAAAAAAACAAACAAAAAATAAACCTATATTTCTATATAGAGGTGGTCCCACTTATTTGAACAACTAAAAGCGTATTTATAAGTGATATTCCGCTCTAGTTAAGCCACCTTGTTTTGTTGGGGGAGCTGATCATAGTAAAACTCATTTAGCCTTGCGAAGCAGTGCTTCTCATGTCTAGACTCGAATGAGGTCGTTTCAAATTATAAAACTCAAAATATGCACTCAATTGCTTTTTCGCATCTGTGACACTGCTATAAGCTTTGAGATACACCTCTTCATATTTAACGCTCCGCCATAATCGTTCAACCATTACATTATCTACCCATCGACCTTTACCATCCATACTGATTTGAATGCCATTTGATTTCAATACATCAATAAATAGACTTCCGTCATAAATCAAAAAACGTACAATTTATTTGATCTTAAATTAATCAGCAAAATTATTTAATTCAAGAG
>NZ_JANHGP010000075.1:0-14429 GCF_024494585.1 Acinetobacter sp. 5862 | reverse complement strand
CCACTTACCCAAGTTACGCCTTAAATTTGGCTCAATTAGGGGCGCTTTGCATTTCAAATCTTTGTGCAACAAAGCCCTTGCACGTGCAATCTTCGCTTTGTTTTTTAAAACATAGTTAAAAGTAATGCGAATATCATTGAGTAGATTGCGATCAAACTCAGGCAATTCATCCGTATCTAATGTGATCAGATGTTGAATAAATTGCTCTAAGCTCAGCGTTAGATCTTTAAGATAGACATTCCAGAGGCGTTTATATTCTTCTGTATTATGATATTTTTTTTCAGTATCTAAATTTTTATTTGCAGTCCTAAAGCGCTGGAATAAGCGCTTTACGGTATTGAAGTGTTCGGCGTGCGCTTGTTTAAAAAGATCTGGCTTGAGCTCAGGAAGAGCAATTAAATAAATTGCTGCTTTTAAAACTAGAATATTCCAGGTTAAGGCATTTTCTTCTGACTTTGCTAATTGTGCAATTGAGTTCACATACCAAGTAACGGGTGTTGCACTAACAGTATGTTTTCGAGAGGAGACCAAGGCAGCGGGTCTAGCAACAACAGAATTAGTTTGTAGATCAAAATCTAATAGATCGAGATTCAGCTCCTTCAGATATTGATCAGTGGGGTGTAAAGTCAGTAAATCAGCAATATATTGAATATGTTCTGCACGGTTGAACTGCTCATTACCAAAGAGTTTTTCCAGTGTCTGTTTTAATGATACCCGCGGAATATCAGCAGCATTTTGATGGTTTGGGTTATATTCTGACATTATGCTTTCCATAGCTGATCTGGCGTGAGAACGAAGTCCACATTGTTTAAAAGTTGTTGCACAATTCCACTGGTTTGTTGCAGTTGATCAAAAATCTTCTGTCTTTGCCGGTTTATAACTTTATTTCGATAATTCAGCTGATTTCGTGTGAATGAGAGTAGTTTTGCTAGCAGGTCTAAGCTCATAGTACGGTGAGGTTTGAAAGAATTTTCTTTGTTTAAAGCCAAGATAACTTCATATGAGATATGTGCATTGATCAGCGATTGCATTTTTGCAGGATTCATTCGATCCAGATCATGGTGATAAGAGGCCAGAAATCTCATGAATTCCAAACTTGCCTCTTTTTTTAATAGCTCAATTTTGTCCTCATCTTGAGGAAAAGAATGGACGAGTAAGTTGATATTCTTAGGTGTGTTCTTAGACCAATATAAGTGCCACTGACAGGCATTTGCGATGGTATAGCCAGATCTATTAGGGTCTTTCCAGACACGGATTTCAGGGTAAGAAGTCAATATTGATAGATCAGCTTTTAAGGATTTGAAAGCCTCTTGATAGCAAAGATAAATTCCAGAAAAATCAGGGTGGATACTGATTTGGATTTTATTAAAATTTTTGCACAACAATTTTTTAGGTGTGCCAAATTTTTCATTGAAATCAAAAGCGGTTTCCATAGTCCTTCATAAGTGTAAAAAATAATCAAGTGAATATTCTTATAATTTTTTGAAATATTAAACAAGATTGATCTACCCTATATTTTGTGTATATTTACAAACTATATACAATATATTGTGATTTTTTATATTTTTAAGAACGGGGTCACAACTTATAGCAATGCTATTTATTTTAAAACTAAGAGTTTCTTAATATGGAAATTAAACAATAGAAACTGGTAGAAGTCGTTACAGATGCTGTATGTGATATATGCAACCAATCAACGAAACTAGAGTTTGGCACTTTATCGGCGCATTGGGGCTATGGTTCCAAGCATGACGGGGAAAGATATGAATTGCAGTTATGTGAGAAATGTTTCTTTTATGCCTTAGCGACATTAAGAAAAGGGCGAGTAGATGAGTTTGTGTTTGATGAAAATTTTGACCCTTCGACCCTAGAGGGGTTAGGCTTGAAGTGAACCTATCATCACGATAGGTTCTAAGAATCCAGAAAATACTGATTCATATCCACGCTAGCAGCTTCATTTTTAATGGCGAGTAAGGGATTCAGGAAAAATATTTTTCTTTGCTTCGAGGTCACTGAGTTCGGAAAATGCTTGAATACCGCCTGCGGCTTTAATTCCATCTATAGCAACAGATAGAGCTTCCTGATCTGACGGGAATGTTTCATCCCATACCGTAGAAGTACCATTTTGGTTTACCACTTCCAGTGTCCAGTCACTATCAGGTAATCGATAAATTAGAACTTCAATTTGCTCATTATCCTCTTGTAAAATTTGAGACAAGGGAGAATCGATTAAATCATTTTCATCATAATCCAGAGTACTGTCATTATCAGACATCAGTGGCAGCCTTTATTGTATTTAACATCTGTCCATAGTAATGAATGAATTAAATTTTGCCTATAGGAATGAATGTTATGGGTGCAAAGAATGGCTAAATTTAAAAAATAATTGCCCCGACAATAAAACAAAATAATCCAAAAATTACCCAAATCCAGACATTCGATTTGGGTTGTTCGGTATCTGATGTATAGAGTGGTTGTTGTTCGTGAGCAGGATTCTCTTGGTTGCCAGCTCTGTTCTTATAGGGTTGGTGCTTGGAATAGGACTGATCATTTGACTTATCTAGTGAAATATCAGTATGTTCTTTAACATAAGATATTGGCTTTTAGACAATGAATCAAACATCAAATTATTACAATCAACATGCTCAAGCATTTTTTGAAAATACCTATCAGGTTGAGATGGAAAGTCTTTACGCACCATTTCTAAGATATTTGCCGGAACAGGCATTGATCCTGGATTTGGGCTGTGGCTCTGGGCGTGACACTCTGGCATTTAAGAAAAAAGGCTATCAAGTTGAGGCAATTGATTATTCTGCCGAGCTGGTTGAAAAGGCGAGAGAGCTGACAGGCATCGAGGTACGTCAGCAAAGTTTTTATGAGCTGAATGAAGTAGCTAAGTATGATGGGATTTGGGCTTGTGCTTCTCTTTTGCACTGTGAAAGAGATCGCCTGACTGAAGTGCTGGCGCGCATATTTAAAGCATTAAAGCCAAATGGTGTGTGTTATATGTCTTTTAAATATGGCGATTCAGACCGTGAGAAAGAAGGGCGCAGCTTTACTGACTTGAATGAGCAGCAAGCTTACGACTTACTCAAACAAATAGATCAGGCTTTACTGTTACAGCAATGGATTACTGTAGATAAACGTCCAGACCGTACAGAAGAGTGGCTTAATATTCTGATTAGAAAAGTGCAGGCTTAGATATGTTATTCAGTATAGCCGAAATACCAACCCCTCAAGAACAGTTAAAATTCTTGAAGCATATTCAGCAGATATTGCAGTCAGGGACTTTTACTTCGACATATAAGTTTGCTTTGCTGATAAGTATCACGCGTCTGGCGATTGAACAGGGTCAAGATACCGGTGCTGCCTTGCATTTGGAATATCAGGATATTGCTGAAAAGTTTATTGACCTGTACTGGAAACAGTCACTGCCGTTCCAGTTCAACCATTATGAACCTTTTATCCTTAAACAAGCCACTGGACAGCAAGCAAAAATCATTAGTGAAATTCAGAATGCACAGCAACAATTCAAGACCTTGGCCGCGTTGAGAAAGGATGTACTTTACTGGAACAGGCTGAAGCGAACAGTTGCGACAAGGGTTAAGCAAATGCCGGTAGTATATTTGCAGAATCTGAATGGTCAAACGGTAGAATTTCTCTATTGCCTTGAAGACTCCAAACAGTCCCTCAAGCTTTTACCCAAAGTGATGTATTGTTTGAGACAGTTCAGTGAAATTATTGAAGAGTTGTGCCAGAAGCGCTGGATTGATTTTGTTCGGCTAAACAAGCAGAACCTGGTGGTACTGGATGGTTTGCCTGACCTAGATGAATTCATGTTTGCTCCAAGTCGTAATCAATTGGGGCAGGTCGCGGACTTCTTAATTGACTTACAGCAATGCCAGTGTTTTTACTGTGGAAAAAGTCTCAAAAATTCAAAATATGCCGTGGATCATTTTATTCCATGGTCTTTATATCCTGCCGATACCGGACATAATTTTGTCCTGGCGGATGAAAAATGCAACTCACAAAAAAGTAATTATTTAGCATCACAGCAATTCTTACATCAGTGGCAGGAACGTAATCATCTGCATGATCAATCTATTATTCGAGAAATTTCTCAATTAGGTTTTCTAACCGATCTGCAACGTTCGCATCGGGTTGCCGATTGGGCGTATAAGCAGGCAATAGAGAATGAGTATTTAGTTTGGTTGGGCGGAAAAGACAAGAAGATATTTGCCGCAGTGTATTAAGTTTTAAAAATATTTTTAACTGTATGAATCACACAAATTCTTGAAAAAGACTGCGTCAATATGTGACGTTAATTTCCTAAAATTTCTTTAAATAATTATTCGAACAGGATATTTTAAGGACAACTCTTCTTCATAATTGATGATAAGAATGGAACAGCTTAATCCATCAGATCTAAAAGCAATATTACATTCGAAACGTGCCAATTTGTACTATCTTGAACATTGCCGTGTGATGCAGAAAGATGGTCGAGTTCTTTATCTGACCGAGGCTAAAAACGAAAATCAGTACTGGAATATTCCGATTGCCAATACTACAGTGATTCTATTGGGTACAGGCACATCAATTACTCAAGCAGCAATGCGCATGCTCGCAAGTGCAGGTGTTCTGGTTGGTTTTGCAGGTGGAGGTGGCACGCCTTTGTTTATGGGCTGTGAAATTGAATGGATGACACCACAAAGTGAATACCGTCCAACTGAGTATATGCAAGGTTGGATGCAATTTTGGTTTGATGAAGCCAAACGCTTAGATGTTGCTAAACATTTTCAATTGGCACGAGTTGAATATATTCAGAAGATTTGGTCGAAAGACCGAGATTTAAAAGAATATACCTTTCATGTGGATGATTTAGATATTCAACAGGCTTTAACGGGTTATGCAGCAAGAATTTCACAACAAACTAAAGTCGGAGACTTACTACTTGCAGAAGCTGCAACCACAAAGCAACTTTATAAAATTGCAGCGACTCGTACAGGTTTAAAGGATTTTAGTCGCAATCCTGAACAAGGTGATTTAGCCAATGATTTTTTAAATCATGGCAATTATCTGGCTTATGGTTTAGCAGCGACAACACTTTGGGTACTTGGAATTCCACACGGTTTTGCAGTCATGCATGGCAAGACGCGTCGAGGGGCTTTAGTGTTTGATGTGGCGGATTTAATTAAGGATGCTGTGGTTTTGCCTTATGCCTTTATTTGCGCCAAAGAAAAAATGACTGAACAAGAATTTAGACAGCAGATTTTGCAGAAATTTACCGAGCATAAATGTCTGGACTTTATGTTTGATCAAGTCAAAGCACAAGCTTGTAAAAATCATGATGTAGATGGAGAAACATTATGATTGTGACCTTTATTAGCCAGTGCGAAAAGAAAGCCATTCCACGAACGCGTCGGGTATTAGATGCCTTTGCAGACCGAATTGGTGATAACACCTGGCAGACAGTGATTACTGAGGAAGGTTTAATTGCAGTTAAAAAATTGCTGCGTAAAACCGTGACCAAAAGTACTGCGGTCAGTTGTCATTGGATTCGGGGTAGACGTAGAAGTGAGTTGCTGTGGATTGTGGGGAATCGGAATAAGTTTAATCGTGAGGGTGTGGTGCCAGTTAATACGACGCAGAAAAGTCTAAACCCTTGGAAATCATCGCATTTATGGCAAAATTTGGAATTGGTTGCAATTGCATCAGGAATCGCAGGTTTATTTCATGATTTTGGCAAAGCAAATGATTTATTTCAAGCCAAGTTAAACCCTGAAATTAAAACTGAAAAGGGTTATGAACCATACCGACACGAATGGATTTCACTAAAAATATTTGAAGCTTTTATTGTAGATCAAAGTGATCAACAGTGGCTTACCCAATTAGGGAATTTACAGGCTTCTGATGAATGTAGATGGCTTGAAAAATTATCGGAAATGCGTTCAAGACCAAAACTCGGAGATACATTTGCTTATTTACCACAATTTGCACAATTAGTTGCATGGCTGATACTCAGTCATCATCGTTTACCTATTTATCCTTTTTTTGAAAATAGCCCACCTGTCTTAAATATCCATAAGTCAGGTTTATCAAAATTTGAAAATTTAAGCCAATATTGGCTATCTGAATGTGATGTGAAATGGAATTCGCCGAATTGCATTAAATATGACTGGACTGCAACAGAAATAGAAAAAAACTGGATGTTTAGTCATGGTTTACCTGTACGTAGCCAAGAGTGGCGGTTAAAAGCACAATTACTTTCAAAAAGAGGTTGTAATCAAATTGCTCAAATTCAACAATTGAACTGGTTAGATGATCCTTTAACCATGCATTTATCACGTTTAATGTTAATGATGACCGATCATTGGTATTCAGCACAAAATGCGAGAGTTGAACTACAAGATCAAACTTATCAGGCATATGCCAATACAGATAATGAACAAAAATTAAAACAAAAATTAGATGAACATAATTTAGCAGTTAGTTTTTATGCTTATATTTACAGTCGTAAACTTCCACAGTTTATTGCTGAACTCCCTGAATTGGGGGTGAATCGAATATTGGATCGAGGATTTTCAAATTCAGATCCCCAGTTGAGTGAGTGGCAAGATAAAGCCGTTAAGCTATGCAAAAAACTGAATATTCGTAGTAATGAATGTGGTTTCTTTGGTATTAATATGGCAAGTACAGGAAAGGGCAAAACGATTGCCAATGCCCGTATCATGTACGCTTTATCTGATATCGAAAAAGGCACCCGCTTTAGTATTGCTTTAGGTCTTCGTACATTAACAACACAAACAGGAGATGCCCTAAAGCAAAACTTGAAGTTAGATGACAGTGATATTGCGACCATTATTGGTTCAAGTGCGATACAACGCCTACAAAAGGCTTTTCAACAAGATAAAGATGCTCAACAACAAAAGCAATTATTAGCCGATTTAGAAAAAAATGAATTTGCTATGCGTGGCAGTGAAAGCCTAGAAGATACCGAAGACAGCTTTGATGTGGATTATCCTGATATAGATGCAGATAGCTTATTAAAAACATGGTTTGGGAAAGACCCTAAAATTCAAAAATTATTACATGCCCCAATTTTGGTCAGCACAATCGATTATTTAATCCCAGCGACAGAAAGCTTAAGAGGTGGGCGACAAATTGCCCCCATTTTACGATTACTCAGCTCAGATTTAATTTTAGATGAACCTGATGAGTTTGGACTAGATGATTTACCTGCACTTTCGCGCTTGGTCAATTGGGCAGGGATGTTAGGTGCTAAAGTCTTATTATCTAGTGCGACCATTCCTCCTGCTATGGCTTTTGCTTTATATGAATCCTATGCTTTAGGTCGACAAAAATATCAACAAGCCATGTTAGGTCATCAACAACAAAAGCCGATTGTATGTGCTTGGTTTGATGAGTTTGCAGTAAAAGAGCTAGAAAGTTCAACTATTCCTGAATTCTGTAAGCATCATACTCTCTATGTGAATGAGCGTATTAAAAAACTCAAAGCAGATGAAAATAGATTAAGAAAAGCCAAAATATTAGAGATTCAAGAAGGCCTAAATATTCAAGAAAAAGTAGTCAATACTTTATTAAAAGGGATTGCTGAAGCACATACACATCATCATCAGACAAGTGAAAACGGTGTGGAAATTTCTTTAGGTGTGATTCGCTTTGCGAATATTAATCCTCTTGTTCAGGTTGCTCAAAATTTGCTGACTCAGCATATTGATGAACAAACGATGCTTCATTACTGTATTTATCATAGTAAATTCACCTTAGCACAGCGTTCTTTTATTGAAGAAAAACTAGATCGAATTTTAAATCGAAAAAGAGCAGATAAAATTTGGATGCAACCAGAAATTTCTAATGCAATCCATAAATATCCAAAAATTAAAAAACATATTTTTATCGTATTGGCGACATCTGTCTGTGAGGTTGGACGAGATCATGACTATGATTGGGCAATTGCTGAGCCGAGTTCTATGCGATCTTTGGTACAGTTAGCAGGGCGTATTCAAAGACATCGAAAACAAAATGTGAATAAGGAAAACTTATTTATTTTGAATCAAAACATTCGTGCTTTACAAAAGCAAACGGTAGCATTTACTAAACCTGGTTTTGAAGGAAATTATAAAAGTGGTCGTCATTTAAGTGAGAATAAAGAAATACGAAATTTACTGACAATAGAGCAATATCAATATATCAATGCTATTCCAAGTATTTATTTTATTAAACCACCCACAAGAACAGAGCTACCTATTTTTAACGACTTAGTAACACTGGAACAAACGGCCTATGCCATGACGTTATTGGGTGCACGTGAAGAAGATAATAACGCACGTTTATGGTGGTGTAATTCACTCTCTTGGAGCGGGGAGTTACAACGACGTCAGCCATTTCGAAAATCTCAAGCTGAAAAAAGTCTTTATCTTATACCTACTAGCACAGGAAAAATGCAGTGGTATAGTTACGATGAAAAAAATTATACATTTTCTATGGTTGATGAGATTCGGAGCTATAAAAATTTAAGTTTTCATCCAAACAGTCAAATGTGGTTTAGTACAGATGAAAATCAACGTTATCATGATATTGAAGAAATTTTAGAAAGTTCACAAAGGCAAGTTGTTTTAAATTATGGGGAAGTATCTCTGTTGGATGATAAAAATATTCAATATTACTATCACCCTTTTTTAGGCGTGTTCTTAGATAAAAAATTATAGGAGATTATAATGAATGTTGATGTGATACATGCCAGTATCGAAAGCTTTTTAAGGCAACGTATAGATAAAAAAGTAGAAGCTGAGCGAAAAAAACTGAAAGAGGCTTTTACCGATGAGCAATTATCTAAGATCCACAGCGATCATGAAATTGTATCATGGATAACTTATATTGCTGAAAATGCGAGTAAAGTGAGTTTGAATGTCAGCCATGTAGCAAAACTCACTCATTCTAGTAATAAAGCCATTAATTTAATCGATTTGATTCCACAACAAAAATATCATTATTTACTGACGACACAAACAGCAAATGTAAATGAATCAGACAGTGCTTATACTGATGCGAGTTATGCACCTGTTGCCGAATTCTTAAGCTTTAACGTTATTGATTTAGACAAAAACTTAGGGCAATTTCTAGCGGAAGATGAAATTTATTTTAGTAAAATATCAGACAATGCCGATGTTCGAAAACAATGGCAAATGCAAATTTCAGAAGCCTATGTGGCAAAAAAGTTAAATAGTCACGTCTTAGCCAAACAAGTCTATATTCCAGTAGATGATCATTATCATGTCATTTCGCCTGTTAAATCGAGTGCTTTGGCACATAAAATTTTTGAAAAAATCACATATAGTCGTTCTAAGGATACGCCTGTTAATCAAGCGAGAAAACAAAATCTAAGCTATGAAGGTGTTTATACATTTTTTCCTAAAACTGCTTTTTTAAGTGTGACGAAAAGTAATCATCAAAATGCGTCTAAATTAAATGGAACACGTCGGGGAGGCTTATATTTTTTCCAAGCAAATCCGCCACAGTGGAGAAAAGATGCTTTACCACCTCCGAATATGGAAAACTTTTTAGCACGTTGTCGCACAACTCATAGTGTAGAAATATTCAAAGAAATTAAAAGATTATTCTATGTCATGAAAAAAGAGAATCTGAGCATTAATTTAAATCGAAGAAATGTTTTAACAGAATTACTCGAATCAATCGCAGATGAAGTGATTCATCAAATTTTATGGATTCAGCAAAGTTATGCCAAAGGTTGGGCAAATGATCTAGAAATTGAACCTTATTTACGTGCGTTTTTAGATCCAATTGAAAGTAAGCAACAGGAAAATAAAGCATTTATTGATGAATTTACAGAACAAGTTTCGAAGTGGATCAATAAAAATATGGGTGAGAAATATGAGCATAGAGAATTAAAAGCAATTTGGTTTAATGCACTACATCCTGTTTTTAAAGATTTTCATGCAGTATTAACAGTGGAGTCAATTGAATGACCTCATATATTTTATTAGAAAAAGTTAGCGTGGAAGATGCAAATTGTATTGCGGGATTTACCTATGGTTTTCCAGCAATCACAGGTTTTTTAGGCTTTACTCATGCGATCTCCCGTAAATTTAATGCTGAGTTTGGCATAGAAATTGTAGGTTGTGCGATTTTTAGTCATGATTTTACCTTGCATACCAATGAACAATATGATGTTCGATTTATTCAAAGTAAACGCCCGCCTGTGACATTACAAGGGCAAAAATATCGTGCAGAAGCCAATAAAACACCACCTATTATTGAAGAAGGGAAAATGGATTTAACAATTTCCTTACTATTACAATGTAAACAGGTGTTGTCAGGTGTAGATGAACAAAAAAAACTTTATCAAAAATCTTTAAAAAAATGGGTATATCAAGCACGTTTAGTCGGTGGAAGTATTACGAATATTAAAAATATTAGCTTTTGGACTGAAGAATCAGATCTCAACAAATTAAAAAGAAAGCTCTTACCTAGCTTTGTATTACTTGATGCGACATCCACCTTAGAAAAGCATGTGGAACAATCAAAAATAGATGATCCAAATTCTGATTTATTCGATTTATGGACAGATTTTTTTGCCTATAAAGCAGAATCTAAAATTGATGAAGATCAAAGTACTGTGCAATGGGTACGTAAAGATAAACCCAATCCTAGAGGTTGGTTTGTACCCTTGATGATTGGTTTTAAAGGGATTAGTCCATTGTATGAGGGGCAAGAAGTTGAACACCATCGTGATCCACGATATCCCTTCCGATTTGTTGAATCTGTACATAGTATTGGTGAATGGCGTAGTACACACCGAATACAGAACTTATCTGATTTGATTTGGAGATATCACATAGAAGACGAATGGTATTTATGCCAACAGAAGCAAAATTTTCAAGCAAATATAGAACCTATTGAACAACCACAACCAGCCTTAGATGATGGTTCATTTAACTTTGATTTCAATTAATCTTTCAAACTAAAAAGGAAAAAATAACATGGCGAAGAAACCTAAAGTAGCAACTGATAGCGCGAAAGTACCAAGCGTACTCGCATTTAATCGTAAAATTGAACCTTCGGATGCCTTAATGCAGTCAGGCTTATGGTCAGAGCGCGCTAATTCAACAGCATGGAAAAATATCGATCTACATGAAAAGCGTAATAGAGGTACAAAAAGCCAATATGGCGTAGATGATGCCGAGAAAACTGACCCAAATTTAGTATGGGGAGATGATGCGCGTCTACCATTTGAAGCGGATACTTTAAAAGTTTTCTTTACAGTGAAATTCTTAGGAAATATTGCTGAACCTACTACGCATAATCGTCCAGATTTTGAGATTAAATTAAAAGAAAAATTTGCAACATATCAGCAAGACATTGGATTTTTAACATTAGCAAAACGCTATGTTCAAAACTTGATCAATGCTCGATTCTTATGGCGAAATCGTTTGGGTGCAGAAAATATTGCTTTACAAATTAGAAATACAGACACTAATCAGATTTGGAACTTTGAAAATGCTTATCAGCATTCATTAAATAATTTTGATGAGCTAGAAGATAAACAAGCGATGGAAATTGCAGAGCTAGTTGCTAAAAGCTTTAGTGAAGATAATTATTTATTATTAGAGGTGACGGCATTTGCTAAAGTTGGTGAAGGGCAACATATATTTCCATCACAAGAATTTGTAGATAAACCACCAAAAGGCCAAAAGTCTAAATATTTATATCAGATTAAAACGAATCAAGGTATGTGTGCCGGTATCCACTCTGAAAAAATTGGTAATGCTATTCGAACGATTGACGATTGGTACACAGTAGAAAATAGTGATTCAATAAAAGCACCTATTGCAGTTGAACCATATGGCTCAGTACCAAACCGTGGTCAAGCATATCGAATCAGTAAAACAGATTTCTATACTCTACTTATTAACTGGCTAGAAAATGAAGAGATCTCTAAAGATGATCAACATTTTGTGGTTGCAAATTTAATCCGTGGTGGCGTCTTTGGTGGAAATGACTGATTATGAAATTTTATCAGGAAATTACCTTGATTGATCAGGCTGAAATTTCCCCATATTTCATTTGGTCTAAGCTTTATACGCAATTACATATAGCATTGGCTGAAATAAAGGATGATTCAGATAAGGTGGGAATTGGTGCTTCTTTCCCTCAATATATTTTTGAGGAAAAAGTAGAAAACCAAAAAGCTAGGATCAATCTAGGTAACAAACTTCGTTTATTTGCTGAGTCTGAAGCTGATTTAAAAAAATTAGATATTCGAAAATGGCTGGAACGTTTAGAAGATTATGTGCATATCACTTCTATTCGTGAAGTACCTAGCGATATTAAAGGCTATGCCATTTACAAGCGTAAGCAAGTGAAAACCAATGCCCAGCGTTTGGCACGGCATCGTATTAAACGTGGCGATATTGGTTTTGATGAAGCATTAGCAAGATATAGCAATGTAGTTACCACAACGAACTTTCCATATATCGAAATGAAAAGTTTGAGCACTTCAGATCAGCAAAGTGAAAAACGTTTTAAATTGTTTATCGAAAAGCAACCTGCTGAAAAAACCGAAACTCAGGTTTTTAGTACTTATGGATTAAGTTCAGTATCATCCGTACCCGAATTTTAACCCAATATTTTTTCACTCTTTAACAGCTTAATAAAATCAATAAGTTATAATAGTAAGTTAATACTTGGGTCTTTTATAGGATTTTAAGCATAACTTGCTGTTATAGCTTTATTTTTGATGTTAAAATTATAGTTCACTGCCGTATAGGCAGCTTAGAAAATAATTAATGCATAGATAGCGAACAAACCGAGGTTCACTGCCGTATAGGCAGCTTAGAAATGCAATATTGATAAGAATTTTTACGTGGATGAGTTCACTGCCGTATAGGCAGCTTAGAAATCTTTCAACTAGAGCAGGATTCTGTCCTCAACGTTCACTGCCGTATAGGCAGCTTAGAAAAGTTACAACCACATCAGAAGAAATAATAGTTTGTTCACTGCCGTATAGGCAGCTTAGAAAATTGCTCAGTTCCATCATTTTTTACATTGATTGTTCACTGCCGTATAGGCAGCTTAGAAAATTCCAAAAAAACCCTCGCTTTTCTGTTCAATGTTCACTGCCGTATAGGCAGCTTAGAAAGACATGGAAAGGCTCATTCACAACAGGTATTTGTTCACTGCCGTATAGGCAGCTTAGAAAAATCATCACTACGCTGGAGAATGTTCATAAACGTTCACTGCCGTATAGGCAGCTTAGAAAAGCGATACTTAATGATGTCATATGTTATTCCTGTTCACTGCCGTATAGGCAGCTTAGAAAAGCATAATATTTGTATCCAACAACTTGACTGCGTTCACTGCCGTATAGGCAGCTTAGAAAACCAACATTATCAGGGAAATTTGTTAGATTCCGTTCACTGCCGTATAGGCAGCTTAGAAAACTCAAAGTCAGTGCGAATATCGCCCCAATAAGTTCACTGCCGTATAGGCAGCTTAGAAAGTTAACAGATGATGTAATTGTGTCAGGTGTGAGTTCACTGCCGTATAGGCAGCTTAGAAAGCCACGATAAAAAACATATTTACCGTTTGGGAGTTCACTGCCGTATAGGCAGCTTAGAAAGTGTTGATGTTGCCACAAGGTAGTAAGTACGAGTTCACTGCCGTATAGGCAGCTTAGAAAATCAACCGTTGGGTGATCAACAAGAAAGCCACGTTCACTGCCGTATAGGCAGCTTAGAAAAGGCAAGCTGAGATTGATGAGTTGCGAAAGCGGTTCACTGCCGTATAGGCAGCTTAGAAATTGTGGAGCTCACCAATGATGAAGTTCGCTACGTTCACTGCCGTATAGGCAGCTTAGAAAACCCAAGCACACCAACTTACCGCTTACTTTATGTTCACTGCCGTATAGGCAGCTTAGAAAATACCAGAGGGTGCACTTTCTCATATTTATGAGTTCACTGCCGTATAGGCAGCTTAGAAAGCAGAAAAACACCGCATTTAATTTTGTCTTTAGTTCACTGCCGTATAGGCAGCTTAGAAAGTGATTTCATCACCAAAATTATCTTCTTGGCGGTTCACTGCCGTATAGGCAGCTTAGAAATGAAAGCGTTCTTAATACTCCACCACTATCAAGTTCACTGCCGTATAGGCAGCTTAGAAAGCCCCAAATCAGAACAGCAATTGCGAGCATTGGTTCACTGCCGTATAGGCAGCTTAGAAAGAAACTCTTGCACTTAAAGAATCTCTATCAGAGTTCACTGCCGTATAGGCAGCTTAGAAAAGTCATATCTTCTACGATACCCACTTTGGCATGTTCACTGCCGTATAGGCAGCTTAGAAAGCCCCAAATCAGAACAGCAATTGCGAGCATTGGTTCACTGCCGTATAGG
>NZ_JANHGP010000074.1:0-16083 GCF_024494585.1 Acinetobacter sp. 5862 | reverse complement strand
AGGAAGAAATTTAGAGTAAAAGATATTGATGAGCTATTTAAAAAACACTGTGATAGTTTATTTAGTAACTAGCTATAAATGTTAAAAACATCTTGTATTGATAATTTTTATTTGTAAAGTTATTTATATTTCCCTATTTTATCAAAGATTAGCCTGTATGTTTTTCATGCATAATTTTTGAAATACCCCCTAATTTATTAGGTAATTTTCAACCCAAAGACATAGTTATGCAGTAGAACTCTACTTAATGCCTAGTAAGCACACTTATACCATCCTTGCTTATCATCCCATATAACTCGCCCTGACTCTAAAGGAGTCTGTTTATATAGAACATTTGGTCCTGATGAGATTTGATTGAAATTATTCAGCCAACCTTTGATATTGATTTTCAGATTGGCATGATCATTTGAGAAACCTTCTAAACTAGCGATGACCAAACCATCAACTTGACGATACGTTGCCTGCCCTAGAACAATAGTTCCTGTAAATTCAGACAACCGTGCATTTTTACAAATCGTTTGACCAATATCTTTCGGTTTAGGGGCATTAATTATGAGTTTTCGCTCATATTCATTTTTTAATCGATCTTGTTCAAATTTATACTTTTCAATAGCTTGCTTTTTCTTATTATCTTCAATATTTTTCTTCGACTGGTATGCAGCCACATTGTTGTATACGTCATCATCAGAAATCACAAATGTCTTTAGAGTTACTAGATTTAAAGGTTGATTGATTCCACCTATACGTGATGAGATAGGTTCAATTGAAACATTCCATGGCTTTTTTGATGCACATTTAAATGTACCCATTGCAGAGACCAGACTTTGATTATCTAGAGCCGAAATATGTGTACCTTTTAAATAACGAAAATCGCTTTTAGACATTTGAAAAAAACGTCCCTCTTGACTGGTACACAAGTTACTCATATAGGCATGCGGAATTAAAGCATCCGGTACAGCTGGTTGAAATAGATACTCTTTACCGTTGCCATCTTTACCATTAAGAGATTTAGCCAAGATTAAATTATTCGGTGTTATATAAGCTTTTACATCACTAGGTTTGATTGAATCAGCTGTTACACACCCAATAAAAGGTAAACATAAGCTTACAACAATAAATAAATTTATATTTTTCATTAAGATAACTCCAAAACATTCACAAAACCAAGTATTTTTACTATTATTTAGTGAAGCAAGATTAACACAAAAGAGGATTATACTCCTCAAAAAATATTAACTGAACTGACAATGTCTTAAATTTGGAGTTATGTTTTTATGTCTAAATTCCCAGATGACTACCGAATGACACCTGAAGAAATTGAAGAATTACGTCAAGATACTAAGAATGCACAGAAATCAGCTACATATTTAGCATTGCTCAGCCAGATAAAACGATTAGATTTATCAAAAGCAAAACAGCTACAAGATGTTGAACAGAAAAAGACAGAAAAGACAAATAAAAAGATGAAATGAAAGCTTAAAAGACCTCATTTCGAAATTTAAAAGAACAAGAAGACAAAAACACGAAAGCTCGGACATATCTTGCCGAGCCTCGGAATTGGGGTTGCCTACTCTCATAGGTACTCCCTAATGACTTAGGCTATACCACTTTCATTGCTCAGTCAAATACATACGGAATGAATGAATTTATTGTTATTGAAAATAGAATGATCTCTTACTTAAGCTTTAGGTAATAAATTTTGAGGTTCAACTTCAAGCATATGAGCAATTTCATAGAGCTTAAGAACTGTGATATTGACTTCACCCCGTTCAATTCGACCAAGATAACTACGATCAATATTGCAAAGTAATGCTAATTTCTCTTGGGTAATTTTTTGATCAATTCTACATGTGCGAATCGCATGTCCAATTTTTTGTGCTAAATCGTTCATAAGTTCTATTCCCATAAAGAATAGAACTATTCATTTTTGAGGACTAAGTATCCACGGCTTATAATCCGTATTAATCGTAGGGTTGAAAAATATGCCAATAAAACCTTGAATCATGGATAATTTATTATCCATCAAATGCTAATCACAGCAATTTTCTTTAATACGATTAAACACAAGAACGTAAAAAGGATTATAATCCTCATTTTTGATGTGAAATTTCAGATGGATGAAATTAAGCATGTGCTTAAATCAGAATTTCTTTTACTGATTGAGAACGAAATTCTTCTTACATGGTACAAACCAAAAGATCTTTGGATAAGATTCGGGAATCAATCTCAAGCAATTAAATGGCAAACCTACTCTCTTATACGAGAATTAGAGAGATTTGGATATGTAAGAAAAAAATATGATGAATCTGGTAATTTTTATTATGCAGAAACAGATAAATTGACTGAATTTAGAATCATACACTGTAAGGAGAAAGCTATAAGAATCTTGACTGAAAAGCTCAAACTAATTGAATTTGAGAAAACAGAAAAAGTTATGGAAATACAACTAATTAGAGAACTAAACAAACAACTTCCTGAAATCAGTTTTTGTCTTAAAAATTATATAAAAAACAGTCAAGATATTTTAATAAAATTAGACTACAAAAAGAATATTATATCTAATATACTGAAAAATATAGAATTATATATTTATTAAAATGAATAACATATCTTCTTTTAGATAACGGTAGAATGAACTATTTAAGCGCCTATTGATCAAACCTTTATTCTGAAAAAATTATTTACTATCATAAACATAGTGTATAAATCAAAAAAACAGGTAAAAAATTTCTTATTCTTAATAAATTTGACAATGGTGTTCTTATAACACATAAAAACAGATTGTTATTGATGATAAATTTTTTAAATTCTAAGAAAGGGAACATAAAACATGATAAAAATTAGGAATTTTCCAGAAAATGCCAGAATTACTTTTTTGGGTAGTATATTTAAACAGAATAAACAAAAGGATTGGAATATCCATATTGGATTAGAAAACCACTATAACCATTTAGCTGATTATGAAAAATATATGATAAAACATGCTCGTTTTTCAAATATGCCGCTATTGGCGAAAAATAGACGATTTAACCAAACCAAAGAGATCCCACCATACAATGAGTCTATCATCACTATTAAAATTGATGACTTTAACAATTGGAAAATAACAACAAATAAATCAGGACAATACCTATTTAGCCATATTGTGAGTGACTTAGAAGGAACATATAAGGATATTCAAATCCATTTACCACAAATCGAACTGGCTCGGGTCTTGTTCTTTCATAATGCCTATCTATCTCGTACAGCATTGACTCAAGGAAAGCTGACAGGGGAATATTATATTGTACCTGAAGAACATCATACAATTATCCACGTTCATGAGTTTTGCGGCTTTCCTCACTATCAATATGACAATGTTGGTATGCGTCGTCTGCTTGCATGGATATTACTTGATACTGAGGCACGAGCGTCTTATGAAAGTATTTGTAAGCATATGCTTACTGAGCAAATCCAAAATAAAACTCAAATATCTTGGAGTTTCAATTTTGCACCTCCCTCATTAGTAGATGCTGAAATTACAATGAAAGTTTACTTCAGCGAAAAAAACCAACAATATTATGTGAATGAAATTATTGGGATTGTTAATTTACCGACTGATATTTCTAATGAAGTGATTTTTTGTAGTCCAAACTTTACCGTAAAAAATAGTTATGAAAAAACAGGTGGCAGTTCTGGAGGGCGTCCTCCCTCCAATGATGAACCAACCATTGATGATGAAAAAGAAGCGGATAGTGATCGGAAAATTACCAAGATTGAGTCTCCAAAAATTACTATGTCCCTTGCTAGTCCTTATGGCACAAAAAAGGCGACACAGAAGCGTTCAAACAAAAAAGGGGTGCCTAATCAGAATGATGTTGAAGTTCTACCAGATCATGGTGTTGGTACAGGTGAAGCCTCAATCTTTGGGGATATAGGGCGTGGGGAATTTGAAAATGTTCAGGATGAAAGTGATGATCTTGAATTTTTCATGAAAAGGTTTGAAGCATTCAAAGTGATGGTTGAACAATTTGCATCACAACATCGTATTCAGCCTGTCATTAATATACATAAACTGCCTGCGGTCAATCGTTCTAAGTTACATAGAACTCATGATGGTAATCCTAGGTGTATCATTGAAGTTCAGCTTAATTTTCAGGGTAAAAGATTTGTCATTCTGGAAATAGATACCAGCGATAATCTAAAACCTCTTTCTACGCTTATTGTCAAAATCTCAGATACAGACTCATGGAACTCATATTTTCCAACTTTTCAAAAACAAGTCGTTAAACGTTCTCTACGTTGGCCAACTGTTAAATTTTTACAAGACATTGGGATAAGGAAAACTTTTAATCATCCACGAAATTTAACTGAAATGGCTGAGTCTGATGAAGAGTTTAAAAATTGGGGGAGACGGTTTGGGGAGATTTTGAAATCTTTAGGATAAGATTGTTATATTAATGCCATGTTTCTTTCTGTATAGCCTAAAGTAATGTTTGCCTGTAATACACTTACAAGCAAATTGCTTAACCCTTTTAGGAATCAAATTCATTTGAATATTTTTAATCGCACTTTTACAACCAAAATCTCAAAATCTGGGAATTAATTTAGTCAAAGTAGATAAATATCAAAATAAAATCAATATAAATGATCACTTAAAAACACCATTGCCATACACAAAATTGTATGCTACAAACTAATGTATGGTGAATTAATAGAAGAAATTAAATGGCATTTGAACCAATTTATGGAAGGCTGGAAGCAATGAAAGCTCTTCTACTCTGGGAGGGTAGATTAAAACGATCTCGATTAATGGCGCTTTTTGGTATTAAACAAACGCGCGCTAGCCAATGGATTAATGAGTTTAGTGAGGCTTATCCTCAATGGACTAAATGGAATGATTTAACTTTAGCCCACCATGCAACTTCCAAAGCTTACAAAAACACATCAAATAATATCTCTCCCAACACATCACTTGATTGTTATTTATCTATTACTAACTCACCTATTCGATCCAACATAGAACGAGAAGATGGTATCATTTGGAGTGCCTTTCCTGATTTTTCCACTCCAAAAGCTGAATATTTCTCTAAATTTTATGAGGCCATTACAAATAATATTCAAATTGAAACTCAATACAGATCTTTGTCCAATCCTGAACCTCATACCCGTACACTCTCTCCTCATAGCATTGTTCGGGCAGGCCAACGTTGGCATATTCGTGCTTATTGCGAAGAAACAAAAGATTTTCGAGACTTTGCATTAGCCCGTTTTACAAATTTAAAATTAATTAATCAGCCTCGTATAAAAAATGCTGAAGATGATCTAGCTTGGATAACTCATGTCAGCATCGAAATTATCGCTCATCCGAACCTATTAGAATCACAACAACGTATGATTCGTGACGAATATTTTTCAGGACTAGCCAGTCGGATCGAATACTGTCGCGGTTGCTTAGTGGCTTATTTCATTAAAGATTTAAACGCTACTCTTCATCCAGAACGTGATTTTGCACCAGCTTGGCTACTGGCTGTAGCTAACCCAGAGGATGTCACGCCATGGTTGATTCAGTAATTCGCAGTGCAGCTACAATGCTTGGAGGTACTGCCGCTGAATTGTTATTTACACGGTTACCTGACAAGCTTTTTTCCCCACTGGCATCAACTAACAGACGTCAGTACTGGATTCTACTCTGTGCCTTATACCAGCGGAAGTTTGGTGGCGATGCTCCCTTACCACCTAGTGAGGGATTCACCAATCGTGAGATGACCAGAGATATCGAGGAAATATTATTTCAAATTGATGACTGGGAAAATGAAGATGGAGAAGATACGGCAACCCCACTTAATATCCGTGCGAATAATGTTCTTCAAAGATTGTTTGAGTCTGGCTGGCTGAGAATTGATAGGTATGGGATTGATCGTCGTATTTCTATGGCACCATCAGTAGCACACTTTCTTTCTCGCTTAATTAGTTTTGCAGAAACTGGGCCGCTATTTGTTGCAGGAAAGATTAAGTCTATCGAGGCTAGTGTGAAACTCGTGCTTGAAAGTGGCGAGGGAGATTCTCTTCAAGAAGCTGCTGACCAAAGTCGAGCTTTACTTGAGCATGTTCGTAACACTGGTACTTCCGTCCGCGATCTGATGGAGACATTAACTCCTGATTTAACCACTGCAGATTATGCAAAAACATTTTTTACTTCTTATATTGAAGAAATATTCATCGGGGACTATAAGGAACTACGCACTAAAGACCATCCTCTATCACGCAGAATGAATATTTTGGAACAAGTGGAGTTGCTGGCCACGTCTACCATAATTCGTACAAAAGTACTCACTTGGTATACAACTAAACGTGGCAAAGGAGATGAGGTACTTGCAGCCAAACTTTTCGAGCGCGATCTTGATCGGTTACGTGAGCTTACTCGTATTGACGAATATCTCGCAAGATTGGATATGGAAATTCGTCGTGCAAACCGTCGTGCACTAGCCTTCCTCGACTATCGTATTCGGTCCTTACGTCCTCTTGATGAACTCATAGATGCAGCAATCAGTGCCACTTTAACGAGAACCGAAGAAACTACAACCTCCTTTGCATCGGGCTTTATGTTAATACCTGAAGGGCTTGCTGAACCACGGCGAATTAAGGAGCGTACTCCCTCTGACTCCCTTCGTAAAACACTACCCAGTGAACGAGATATTATTCGAATACGGCTGATGATGAAGGCTCGGGAGGCTCGGTCAGTAACTGCGGTGAAACTAGCAAACTATATTAATTACAATGCTGATGAAAAACTGTCTATTCCAAGTAGTGATCTTGCCCTCAAGTCTGTCGAAGATATTTGTGCTTATCAAAGTTTGACAGCCCTTTCTATGTCGATGAGTAGCAACTCCAAAAGACTTAGAGATGGTACGCGAATATTAGCTCGCGGTTTTAAGGTTATTCAGAATGAGAATAATGAAAGACTTGGTGACATGATCACTGGACGTGGTTTCCTCATCGAACGCAAAATTTTAGAGAAGGATCGTTAAATGCTATCTTGGGACACCATTGCGCAAAGGGATCTTTATAAGCGCCCCGTAGAAGCCTTCGAAGAGGCGGCTTATAGAATTATTGCAGAACAAGTAATTTATCATTCTGATAAAAATAGTCGCACAACTTACTGGATTATCGAACAATACGAGAGAGATTTTAAAGATGTACTTAATCAAGTTGGTATCAATCTCAGTGTAAATCGCGACAAACGATATGCCGTTGCCACGCCTCGATATACGGCTCAGTACACGGCACCTTTATCAGCTACATTGATTGCGCTTGTATTACGTCGTCTTTACGACGAATTTGCACGACAAGGAAATATGAATGACGATGGTGAGGTTTTTGTAGATCTCGTCGATTTTGAAGAAAAATTTCGCCTCATTACAAATAGACAGCTCCCAACACGCTCCGATTTCGAGCAAACGATACGTCTACTTCGACGCTGGGGGATTGCGAGAAAGACAACTGATGAGGAATATGTCGGCGACTCTGCCAATTCCTACGCACTTGTTATCCGACCAGCAATTATAGATGTGTTAGGTGAAACTGCTATCGCTCGACTTCTACGGTGGGAGAAGGTTCCAACGCTCACCTCAGTCAGTGATTCTGAAGAAATCGATGAGACTTCAAATGTAGAGGCTAACGAATCATGATTCTCGAAAAAATACATTGCGTCCAATTTTATCTCTACGAACAAATTACGGTTGAGCTCAAGCAAATTTCTGGCATATTCGGTCCAAATGGCGCAGGAAAGTCCAGTTTCATTGATGCAGTTCAAATTGCGATGTTTGGAGGAAATCAGAACCTCGTGGCACTGAATGCTCAAGCCGATGATAAAATGAAATCAACTCGGACAATTCGAGGTTATTGCTTAGGTCAGTATGATGCACAACCTCACCAACGTGTAAGAGAGAATTCAACAAGTTATATCACCTTAGTTTGGAGAGATCCTAAAACTAATCACTCGGTCTCAACTGGATTATGTATTGCAGCTTATGGTGATCAAGATAACCATGAAGTTCTGGGGAGATATGTCGCTGATGGAATCGAACTTACGTTAAGCGACCATATCTCACTCGAAAATGGGAATGAATGTCCCAGAAATTGGAGAGCATTCAGAGCTGATCTTGCACGCCGCGTAGAACAGTATAATGGTCGTCCTGAAGAGGTATTTTACGATAACAGCGATCGCTATATGAAAGCGTTTCTGACTCTTATGTCTCATGGTAAAGACGCTGGAAGTATTAGTTTATTCAAACGCGCTTTTCGCTTTGGCTTAAGAATGCGATTTGAAAAATCAGTCGATGCAATTGTACGAGAAGAAGTGCTGGAAGCTCGACCTACACATGTCAAAGCCTTCAAAGAAATTACAGAAACATTCCGTAATCTTCGGGCTCTAGTCGAGAGCGTTGAAAAGAAAATTGAGGATGGCGAAGAAATTATTAAGCATTTTTCTGAAGCAGATAAACTCGAGAAACGAGCTACTGCTTGGTCTGTGCTGGATGCTAAAGTCGCAGCAGAAAAAGCGCAAGATGAAGCGAGTACTGCAAATTCTGATGCTAATACGGCACATGAAGACTGGGAAAATGCTATTACGCAGCGTAAACTCTTAAATGATCAAATCTTCGAATTAGAATCTGAAGAAAGTCGTTTAACATTTCAACGAGATAGTCATAAAGCACATGATCGGCTTTCAATGCTTACTGTAGCTATCAATCGTGACAAAAACAGCGCATCCCTCCATGCAAAAGAGGCTCAGAAGAAAGTTGATGATCTTAGGAAAATACTCGAGAATGTTTCAAAAGCACATGAGCTGAATGAACAGCATCTAGCCCTTAATACTACAATATCTAGCTTGCACGGTTTAAAAATTGGATCTGTTTCATCTTTCGAAGTTGAAATTGAAGAAGCCGTCGCTCAAGCAAAAAAAGCTTGGGAAAGTATATTTTTACAGCATAAAATACTCGACAGGGCTTTAGAAGAAAAAATAAATGAACGCGATAATATTGAAAAAAATCTCGAACGTAATAAAAGTGGAAAAGCCTCACTTCCTTCAAACGTAACACAACTGATGCGCCATCTTAGTAATCATGGGATTGAAGCCACTCCCGTATGTGATCTTGTACGCATATCCGATTCCAGTTGGCAGCCTGCTATTGAGTCTTTTTTGGGAGAGACCAATCTTGTGGCACTTCTGGTTGATGAATCTAACGAAAGCGATGCATTTCGCCTATACCGTCAGCTTGATGCAAAAGGCGCAATATTTGGTATTAAGCTTTTGATGCCTAGCCGTATCCAGAAAAAGCAAACTTCCCACGATTCAGTTGCCGAACTCATTATCGGCGAAAATGAGTTGGCGATCGCATTTCTACGCAATATCTTTGGTGATATCCGTTGTGCTGAAACCAACGAAGATGCTTTATCTGGTGGTCGTGCATTAACCCGCGATGGTATGTACGTAGGACGTGACACCTTTGAACGCCGTCGCCTTGTCCGTGTAGATGAACTGCGGTTAGGTGCACAGTCAGCATCGCATACAACTAATCTATCGACAAGCCTATCAGTTGTTAAAGATGCTATAACTCGTATCGAAGGAGACCTTGCCCGTATTACTTCCCTATTGACCATATTAGGTACAGTACCTGAAAGTCAGGCGCTCATTGATTCTATTCGTACAGAGCTAGACTGGGTAGGCAAATACCAAAAAGACATCAGTTCATCCGAAATATCCATGCACGAACTTGGCGGTGAAGAATATCAGACCCTGTGCGATAGAGTTGCTCATATTGTGACGCAAATAAAGAATATTCGTGACGATCACACCAATGCTGTTCGGTTAGAAGGGATTACTGCAGCGAGTTTTAATGCTAAAAGAGATTTAGCTGATCAGAAGGCATCTAAAGCCAGGATCATACGAGCAGATGCCGAGATCAAGTACAATGAAACTGTTTTCGATACAGAGTACGCCGAATCGCGCTGGAATGAAATTTACCAGACGTACAAAAGAAACTGGTATGAAATGCAAAAATGCTGCGTTGATCAACATAAAAATCGAATTCAGGAAATGAATACCGCTATAAATAAGGGAATTCGTACACTTCAAGATTTTGTACAGAAGCACCGTGAAACTCCAAGTACTAATGTGTTAGATGACTGGCATCAAGCATATCCTTGGGTGAGAAATATTGTTGAGCAGTTAAAGCTTACAGAACTTATGACATATCGTGAGCAAATGCTTCGGGCAGAGAAAGCATCACAAGACACCTTTCGAACCGATGTTGCATTGACTCTACACAACAATCTTGTGTGGTTAGACCAACAGATGAAACGCTTAAACAGTGTTCTGAGTCGCTCACCTGCATTTTCCAATGGTGAGCGTTATGAGTTCAAACGCACAGTAAGAAAAGATTATGAAGAACTGCTTCGCTTTGTCGAGAACGTAGCCACTTATGGTTCCGAAGATGATCTATTTGGTGGACCTGGTGAAGTACCTGCACAATTTCTTGCACTGCTCGATGAAACTACTGCACCTGGTTCAGCTGGGGCACGTAGCCCTATTGAAGATTACCGAGAATTCTTCGAATTTGATGTGAATATTCTTCGAGAAGATGCAACCACAGGCCGTCAAAAAATTGTAAGCCAGCTCTCCAAGCGTATTGGTCATGGCTCAGGTGGAGAACATCGTGCTCCTCTTTATGTGATTGCAGGAGCTGCATTAGCTTCTGCCTATGACGTGGATGATACCCATGATGATGGTATGAGGTTGATCCTGCTAGATGAGGCATTCAACAAAATGGATCCTCAAAATATCATCGCTACTATGCGGTATCTAGAATCTTTGGGGCTACAGATTTTTCTTGCTAGTCCTGGTGAAAATTTAGCAACACTTACGGCCTTTATGCACCGCTACTACCAAATTCTACGTGATGCTGAGCATAATGTAGTGATCTTGGAAGGCTATGATATTAGTAGTGAAATCCGTCAAGTCATGCGGTCTGATCTTCCAGAATTTCACCCGGAATTAGTAGATCAAGCAATGTCAGACACAAAAATGGTGATATAAAAAATGACTGACCTCGCATTCACACTCTTAAAAAAACTATTGCTTGATGCGGAGAAAAACAAGGCGGGCGTTAAGGTTAGAAATGCAGCTATCACAATGGCAGCACTTGAATCTTATCATTCCAATCGTAACATTCAAGATAGAGAGGCTTTTGAAGCCTATATGCAGGCGGCTCAAGATAATGGTGCAGTTAACCTGAAGCGAGAACGCGGCTACCATATCGATGGTCGTATAGAGCGTGTTGATCTGACTGATCTAGGAAAACTAGCTCTTTTTCTTGGTATATCAACACAGGACGACTTACTGTCAAAAGCAAGAGCTAGCTTGTCTGGGATCGTAGAAGAATTTCATGTTTTGAATGAGGTCCTTGAAAACTGGCGACAACTAAAAAAAGTACGAGGTACTGATCCCAAAGACGTCCAAGATTGGGTAAATGCTGCGTTCGTTATTCAATATATGAAAAAGCAACCCGACACAGTCAAAGGTGAGTTACCAATTAGAGAGGTTAGTGCTTATCTTTTCAAAGATAGCAAAGTTATTGAAAAAATTTCTAGCCTACTAGACGTATTATTAAGTGGCAGCACCGAATCGATCGCAAGGGAGCCTTACGAGATATGGGCAGAAATCGGCTTACGCCGAGAAGAGCAACCGGTGCGTCTCGCTGGAAAAGTAATCATTCGACGTGAAAGAGTATGCTCTGTCTTAGATTCACCATATACAGCATTCCCTGCATCAACCGTACTTGGTATTGAAAGTTCTATTTACACCTTAATCACTATTGAGAACCAAACAACATTCCATACAGAAGCACGAAGGCTCCATGATAATGATGTTCTTCTTATCTACACAGCTGGAATGCCATCACCTGCATGGAGAGCGATGTATGCACGAATTCTTTCATCAGTATCTAAAAATACCTCCATTCTACACTGGGGTGATGTTGATGAAGGAGGATTCCGCATCGCGGCATTAATTTCGGAACTAGTCAAAGCTTCTGGACATACTTTAAAACCCTATCGTATGTCACCAGAAGATGTACCTTTGGAGAAGCGTCGTCCTGCTACAGAAAAAACTTTGGAAAGGATGCGACACTATGCGGAAAAAGCAGGATGGGTACTCCTAGCTGATAGCATTTTTGAATCTGGGTTTACAGTTGAACAAGAGGCACTTTAAACAAATTTAAAATATTACCTATAAAAGTTAAGTGGTGGACTGGAAGAACGTCTACTTTTTTATCATTCACACCAAATTACCTTGCCGTTCTTAATCCAAAAATGGGATTTACAGCCTTTTTTTAGAAATACCGAGGGATGTAGACTAATTTTATTCTGTGAGTCGAACTTAATATCCCATCTTGGCTTTGCCTCTTTAATTACAGGCAACTCTATTGTGTAGCCACAACCACAAGGACATTTTAATCCTACACACCAAAATTCATCATCTTCAGCGGCTACTACAATTGTTCTTAAAGGCATTTGTTTAGGCAGAGAATCGCCCTCAATTAAAACAAATGATCTATAAAGAATTTTATCCAATAATAAATTAAAGTATTTTAAGAAAACTCTTTTCATTTACTTTCTCCAAGATTAGGCATACCCAACAAAGGATTTGTCATTCCATGACCAACATTTACCTTAGAGATTGGTTGAAAATCATCTTCTTTAAAGTATTCAATTTCATTTGCTCCTAAGCAAACAATTGCTCTTGCATAATTATCATTATTTTCCTGGCGAAATGGAAAAGTCCGTGCAATAAACTCGTTTATACAAAAAGCAGATGCAAGCATGTTAAGTGAAATCACTGATGGAGCTTCTTCGTGTACTCCCTTTATATAGCCAGCTTGAAGCTGCTGTTCATAGGTCTCAGGGGAGCAATCTTTTAAATATTCTGCATTTAAGGAAGCAGCAGTATAAACTTTTCGATCCTTTAATGAGCTTTTATGCGGCTGAATATAATCTAAACGTGCACAAACCTCTGTAATAAAGGTTTGTCCGTCTCTTAAAGCTGTCGGAATTGTTACTCCGATATCAAAAACGGGCAAAAGAAAAAACTCATTAATTAAATCGACATACATTCTTGCCGAAACAGTATCAACGCAACAGAACAATACATCACAAGTTGCAGCTTCTAAAATAGCCTCATGTGTACCGATCTTACAATTCAATGCAGTTAATTCAATATCCGATCGATAGCCTCGAATTGCATTTGTTATAACGTCAACCTTGACTCTCTGATTCTCCGCATCTTGGATGGTTGAATTCAGAATTCTGTTTAAATTCTTATGCTCAATAACATCATCATCGATCAGAACAAGATGTCCAACTCCTAATCTGGCTAAACTCTCCGTTACAATAGAGCCTGTCCCAGAAACCCCAATAACACCAACTTTAAAATCTTTTAAAATACGTGTCATTTTGGAAGAAAAAGGCAATGCTTTTTTTGATGAAGAGGACGATATCAATTCAATATCATTACCAACTATCAGAAACTTATCAATATATTGTTTAGATAGGTTTGATTGATAATAACGACCAACCAACTCACCCTCAGGTGTCATGATAATTGAACCATGTAATTGATGATAAGCAGCAAAAATGCATGGAAACACTTTTAGATCACTAGCATCATCTGCTTTTGAGAACCAATTCACACCTGAAGGATGTGAATGCATGAGAAATATACTAAAGTTGTTTATTTCCCCTTTTTCTATCGCGTCTTCAATATACTTTCCAGGCCAAGTTAAATAATCAATTTCTCGCTTACATTCATCATAAGGTACAAGAATGATATCTTGAACCATGAAAATAACTTGATCATTTATGAGATTACATACTGCAAGCACTATTGCACTGGCCTCTAATCCATCTCCAGGAAATAGATGCTGTTTTAGAGCATCTAAATCTTTATCAAGGATTCTAAAATGTGATTTCGAAATCATTGTTGCACCTCACGCAATAAAGATTCCTCAATCAATGAAAAATGTGTAACAACACTATCAATTACAGGATTCCACTGCGATACATGACTACGATGTCTTGACCATCTTTGGTAGCTTTTGCCTTCAATAATTTGGTCTACATCTGTACAGGGCGGTGTCACTCCATTAGTTAAATGGATACGTGGATATGTATAAAACATATCGATCTCCGCCTGAGGATATAAACTAGGTATCTCAATCGCCAATGTAACTTGTTTATGGCTATAACCATGAGGGAGTTCATAATTTTCAACAAATAACCATCTACGTCCTTGATCAATAATGGTTCTGAAACTCCCAAAAACCTGTTTCAAATATTCACCGTCTTTGGGCAATACTTCAAACTGCCCTAAAGAAACATCACCATTATTTACTTCTCGTGGGATTAAGCGTAATTTCTCAACACCAGGCTTGGACAGATCAATGATAGAACCAGATTGCACCTCTAATTTGGGTTCACCTTGAACTTTCAAAAACATTTGATAATTATGACCATCTTGGATACCAACTAAAGCTAATGCTTCTGAAACCATGATTTGAGCTTTGTCCACTTTAATCGTTGTTCCATTAACATTTAATTCAAAATACTGCTTAAGCAATTTGGTATAAATATCTTCAATACCAGATGTATCCAAATTCACAACAATCCCATCAGTGATCAGCAAGTCTTCTTCCGTCTGTCTAGATAAAAAGAATGACTTATCTGTAATACCTGTAAGGGAGTGCAGATGCTTTAACATAATTTGGCTTTCTGGCCACTCATAGTTAAAACCATTAATTTTAAATTTAAAGCTTCGATCTCCTTCAACAATGAAAAATTTATCACCTTTTTCAAAATCAATATTTTCTTCAAGGCTGATTTCCTCCATACCTTGCTGTTTAAGCAATTGATATAAGAGAACATCATCTTTTGGAGAATAACCAATGGATCTTAAAAGTTGAGAGCCAATAGGTGAATGGTCATCTATTGTTCCATTTTTAAAGTTTAAATCACTGAGAGAATAAGAAAATTGTTGCATGAGTAACTCCACTTCCGCTTAATCTGATTAATTTAATTTTATTAACCAGAGATTAAAAAAAACTTCTCAAAGATGAAAGTACCCGAAAAATCTGCTTAAGTAAATACTTTTAAGCAGATTTTTTACAAATCATTCTATAGCTTGATAAATGAACTCAATGCCACCACTTTCAGCCGTTTCTTCAAAGCGCAAAATATAACCATCATCGACTAATTTTTTAAGTTTACTACTAGCATTTTGCACAGATAAATTCATTGATGATGCTATTTGAGACGTGGTTGTTTTTTTCTTTTTTTTCAAAAAATTAAGAATTTCTAGATTTGACTTTGTTAATACTGGCCCTAAGGTTCGTATTTCTGTATCCAATCTTATAGTCAACGGTTGATCCAAAGCCACTGCTGCATAGTCTATATTATCGATTATATCTTCATCGTCCAGATCAATAATGATGAACCCCTTTGTGCCTCTATAGAGTTTAGCCAAGAGGACAATACTTTCTCTTGCAAAAGAAGAATCCGCAAATTCAATGTCTGTGAATGAAATCTCAAAGAGAGTTGTTCCTCTATGTTTTTCAACATAGTCTCTCATTTGGGTAAATACCTCTTTACCAATCTTGTTTCCATGAGGTTTCTTATGTTTACATAGATCGAAAAGTTTCATAGTCTGGACATTCTGGTTCATAGCGTTCTTTTAATCAGTTTATTACCATTTTGTCAAGCAGAATAGTTAAAACATAATGAGTTCCCGCTATATACATTAGATCCGTTTGAGGTCTACAACCCTCTATTTCTATACCATTTGTATTGAAAGGAAAACTCAATTCATTATCTTGTTGCCTAATTGTTAAAATAATCCCAGTAACTTGATCATGTGATAATTTTTTTAAGGTATTGTTACTTTTTGATAGACCTAGACCTCTTCCAGTTTCACCGTAAGCGTCCGCTGAACACACCTTATGAATTCATCCTATAAGCCTTAATTTAGTCCCCACTTAAAAACAAGTGGGG
>NZ_JANHGP010000008.1:0-16863 GCF_024494585.1 Acinetobacter sp. 5862 | reverse complement strand
CATTAGAGAAATTTGCTCAGCTTGTTGATTATCATAAGACTTTTCAAACTGTCGCACCTCATGTTTGAATTCGCCCAGGTTAGGAGATTGAAGTGAATACATTATTGAAACAGACGTTAACAGCAAGTGTATTATCAACCATGCTTGCGAGTGCTGCATTTGCAGCACCAACAGAAACCCCACCTGATTTTGTTAAACGTGTGGCTGATGGTTTAATTACACGTCTAAAAGCAGATCATGCGAAATTACAAAGTAATCCTGCTTTAGTTAAATCGATTATTCGTCAAAACCTTGATCCGTATGTTGATTCACAAGCATTTACACGTATCGTATTAGGTACGTATGCGAATAATCAATATACAACTGCTGCGCAACGTGCTCAGTTTGAACAAAATTTCCGTGCGGTGATTATTGAAAACTATGGTGGTGCTTTCGCTAAATATACCAACCAAAGTTATACTATGCGTCCTTTTAAGTCGACCAATAGTAAGAATCCCGTTGTTACATTAGACTTCTTGCATAATGGTGAGAAAATACCTGTATCGTTCCAGTTGATTGATAAGGGGGATCAATGGAAAGTTCGTAATATCAATGTCTCTGGTATTGACCTAGGTTTGCAGTTCCGCAACCAATTCGCCGCAACTGTTCAGCGTAATGGTGGTGATATCAATAAAGCGATTGCAACATTTAAACCAGATGCTGATGCTGCTGTTAGCAAAAAATAAGGTGGTGAAGGGTGATTCAGTATATTGATCAGCAGTTGATTGTTTCAAAAACAATTGATTTCTCGAATGCAGAACAAGTTTATCGAGCAGGTTTAAAGTATATCCAGCAACATAAGAGTTTTCCTCTTATTGTTGATCTGGGTCAGCTTGAACAAGGAAACACCCTTTCTTTGGCAGTGTTGGTGCAATGGTTGCGTCAAACGCCAAATAACAGAGGTCTACATTTTAAAAATGTGTCTGATAAGATGCTGAAAATCATCCAAGCCTGTCATTTGCAAGATGATTTGAAATTGATATGAAAAAAGTCTTGTGATAAAAAAGCACCATCAGGTGCTTTTTTATTAAATCCATTTCTTCCAGCGGAAGTACACCATTGGGAGTACAAGGAACGCCATCAGGATACTCGCTACAATCCAGAAACTCAGACTACCATGTGCGAAAGGTAAGACCTCAGTGTTCATGCCATAAATACTAGCAATCAGCATCGGAGGGGCAAGCATACTTGGTAAGATCGAGAATCGACGAATTGTGTCATTCTGTTCGGTGTTAATGAAGCCTGATGTGGTATCCAGTAAGAAGCGGACTTTCTGGAATAAGAATGCATCATGTTCGACCAGTGAACGGACATCCTCACTTAATTCTCGAATATCAGCATCATAAATATGACTGCCTAAAGCTCGAGGACGAGAAAGGAAGGTAAGCACACGACGTAAATCGATCAAACACAGTTGCGCCTTTCCAAGCATATCTTCTTGTTGTGCGAGTCGTGTAATCATGTCATCAAGATCGAGCAGGGTTTCACGATGATGATTATTCAGTACCTCTGTGGAGTATCTTTCCAAGTCTTTGTGGATATCTTCCAAGATATCCGCAAGCTCATCTAGTTTTGCTTCAAGTAACCCGAGCAAGATCCAAGTGGGATCTTTATAGTCCATATTGTAATCATTACGGCGTGCACGCGCACGGAAGGCACGAAATGCAACTAATTTTTCGCCACGCATGGTAAACAAACGATCTTTATGCAGAATGAAGGCAACTGTTTGTACTGTTGCAAGCATATGAGATGACTCATCTGTATCGCCATCGACCTGATAATTTTTATTCTTTGTTAAAAAATATGTACTGATATGCAAGATGCCATCATCATCACGGTAAAATCGTGCGGATGAGGAAATGTCTTCAAGTGATTTTAATGTTGGTAGGTTTCGCTCGTAAGCATCAAATACCCACTGTTGTTCTTCTTGAGATGGAGCAATTAGATCAATCCAAACCAATTCAGGGTGGAGATCAAAACTCCCATTGATTGTTGCATCTTCTAGACTACCGCGCTCTGTGGCATAAAAGGCTTCAAGCATGTCTTTTTTCCTCGCGCAGCCAATGTGAGATTTTCAGCATTGTACCGAAAACCAGCGTGTATTTTAGACAAGGATGAAACGAAAAACACTTGCCTAAACGTTAATTTCTAAAAAATCTTGTTACACAGCCTACTTTATCAGCATGACAGTTATATAAAATGGTTTTAATTGTATGAATTCTATATGTGTTTTTTGTGTGAGGCTGCTAGATTACGGTTCTATTCATCTAAAAAATTATCGTTGTCTAGATAAGTCATGGCTGAGCAGGACAATACCGAATTTATGGTTCTTTAGTTCCATTGTAATGAATGCATCGGTTGAAATTTAAGTGTGAGGAAAGGGTATTGAAAACGATTACTGTGGCTGCCGCTGTCATTTTAAATGAGCAAAATCAATTGCTTTTGGTTCGTAAGCAAAATACAGAAGCTTTTATGCAAGTGGGTGGAAAACTGGAACTGAATGAAGCGCCTGAAATTGCAATACAGCGTGAAATTTTAGAGGAAATCGCGTGTGAATCTGAGATCAAACAGTTTATCGGGCGCTTTGAAACGGCGGCTGCAAATGAGCCTGATCATCTGTTAGTGAGTTATGTTTATGAGGTGAAACTGAAACAAACACCACGTATCGCTGCGGAAATTGCAGAGATGAAATGGATTGATTTGGAAGATCAAGTCACTTTACTTGCACCTCTTACTCAACACGTGGTGATTCCATGGTGTCAGCAAAATTTAGAGAACTAGCATTATTACGGATAGGGGCTGCTAAACAAATACTATAAACCTGTTGGCAGCCAAGTTGTTGCAAGACTTGAGATAAGGCGGTAATTGAACTGCCCGTTGTGACGACATCATCGACGATCAAGACTTTGCGATAACGAAGATGATTGGGCGGCGCAGCCACAAATTGCTGTTCAATATTTTCTAGTCTTTCGATGCGCGATAAGCCTTTTTGCGAGTGTTGATTCAAGCGTTGTACAGGTTGCCAGATAGGGATATTTAAGCTTTTACTAAGTGCTTGGGCTAGCAACAGCGTTTGGTTGAAACCTCGTTCAACTAATCGATCAGTTGAAATCGGCATTGGAACGATGGCATGTACTTTAGGAAGCTTGAGTTGTTGTAGCAGTCCTTCAAGTAGTCGTTGATGATGCAGTTTTTGTTCATATTTAAATTGCTGAATGATGCGATCAATCGGATATTGATAATGGCATACAACGAATATTTGTTGCTGATTACGTTGAATGGATTGTTTTAACCAAGGTAGCTGATTCCAACAACTTTGACATACTCCGTATTGCTTCCTAATCCCAATATCACACAGGCTACATGGCGTTAGATAATCAAAGATTTGTTTTGCTGATGTTTGAATTAATTTAAACATAGGCGTATCTTGGGGCTTCAGGTAGCCAGCGTTTTAATAGTCCATCAGCATGCTGTGGATAGTCTTTTAGAATTTGTTCAGCCACATAATGGGCTTGTGTGAGTAAATGATCATCACGTTCTAAACGTGCCACACGGAAGCCCATATCCCCAGTTTGTTTTGTTCCTAAGAGTTCACCTGGACCGCGTATTTCCAAATCTTTTTCAGCAATTACGAAACCATCATTACTTTCTCGTAAAATAGACAGTCGCTCCTGACCATTTTGAGACAAAGGTACTTTGTAGAGTAGAGCGCAAAAACTAGCGGTAGCACCACGCCCAACACGCCCTCGAAGTTGGTGCAATTGCGAGAGACCCAAACGTTCAGCATTCTCAATGACCATGATGGATGCATTGGGCACATCGACGCCAACCTCAATCACGGTAGTGGCAATTAATAGTTGTGATTGATTATCTTTAAAAGCTTGCATGACCGCTTGTTTTTCATCTGCTTTCATTTTGCCGTGGACCAGACCAATATTGATGTCTGGAAAGCGTTCCTTAATTTCTTGATAGGTGGCTTCGGCGGCTTGAGCATCTAGGGTTTCAGATTGTTCCACTAAGGTGCAGACCCAATACGCTTGTTTACCTTCACGACAGTTGCTGGCAATCCGTTGCAGGACTTGTTCACGGCGATCTAAAGGAATTGTTACGGTTTGAATTGGGGTGCGTCCCGGGGGGAGCTCGTCAATAATTGAAGTATCTAAATCACCATAAGCACTCATCGCGAGTGTGCGGGGAATCGGGGTTGCTGTCATCACCAATTGATGTGGGGTAAATTGATTAACGCCTTTATTTCTTAAAGCAAGGCGTTGATCGACCCCGAAACGATGTTGTTCATCAATAATAACCAAGCCTAGTTTATAAAATTCCACGGCATCTTGGAATAAAGCATGCGTACCGAAAATAAGTTGTGCATGACCTTGTTTAATTTGTTGTTCAGCTTGTGTACGTGCTTTGCCTTTTTGTTTGCCTGAAAGCCATGCCACTTGGATGCCCAGTGGCTCAAACCAGCGTTTAAAATTTAAATAATGTTGTTCTGCTAAGATCTCAGTCGGTGCCATCAGTGCAACTTGCCAGTCTGCTTCTAGTGCATGGCAGGCTGCAACTGCTGCAACGAGTGTTTTACCTGCTCCTACATCACCTTGGACTAAGCGCAGCATCGGTTGATTTTGCTTGAGATCTTGCAAGATTTCCTTAGAAACTCGTTTTTGTGCATTGGTCATTTGAAAAGGAAGACCATCTAATAATGCCTTAGCCAAGATTTTACTGCTATCAAAACGAGGTGCAGCAATTTGGCGGATATAGGCACGGCGTGTTAATAGGCTAATTTGATGGGCGACTAGCTCTTCAAAAATTAATCGTTGTTGGGCAGGATGCGAACCTTGATTGAGTTGTTGCATGTTGGCATCAACAGGTGGCTCATGAATATATTCTAATGCTTGTTTAAGTTCATAGCCGTTGCTGTATTTAGTCGGTAATAACTCAGCCAAGTCATCGCTATGATGTTGTAACGCCTGACGAACATATTCACGTAATTTAGGCTGCGTCAGACCTTCAGTGCTAGGATAAATGGCCGTGAGTTGGGTTTTGGGTAAGGGCGTATGCTGTTGGATGACTTGTATTTCTGGATGATACATTTCAAGACCGCGTGCTCCAACACGAACTTCACCGAATATTCGGAGCTGTTGTCCCATTTTGATGCGATCAGTTAGTCCCTTATAAATATGATAAAACCGTAAAGTGACCTTGCCAAAATCATCTTGTAATAAGGCTGCAAGTGATTTCTTTTTGCCCGGAGGAAAATCTACGGATCGAACCTCACCTTCGAGCAAATAACTTCGTCCAACAACCAGCTGATTCATTGGAATAATGGTGCTACGATCTTCATAGTCACGAGGAAGATGAAACAGCAAATCATCCGTGCTAAAAATATGAAGCTTTTCTAATAGGGTTGCTGCGGCGGCACCAACACCTTGTAATTGCTGGACTGAAGTCATCTCTATTCAAGGGTGTATATGCATATTTTATTTATTGGTTATGGTAAAACATCTCAGCGCGTTGCTAAACACTTATTTGAGCAAGGTCACCACATTAGCACAATTAGCCGTAGTGCAAAAATGGATTGTTATGCAAGACACTATATTCAAGATATACATTATTTAGATTTGACTCAGCTTGATCCAATTGATTTGGTTTATGTCATTCTTGCACCTTCGCAGAGCGGCATAGAAGCATATCAACAAACCTATGTTGATAGCGTTGAACCGATTGCTAATGCTCTCAAAAATCATCCTGTTCGACGTATCATCATCGTTTCTTCGACACGAGTCTATGGTGAAAATGCAGGGGAGCGAATCGATGATGAAGCATTCATTCAACCCATCGATGAGCAGGGACATCTGCTTCGGAAGATGGAGTTGTTGTGGCAATCACATTATCCACATCAGAGCATTATTGTCCGACCAGCAGGAATTTATGGGACCTCAATTGCTCGTTTAAAAAAGCTTGCTGAACAAACACTGACTTATCCAACGATACATTTTAGTAATCGAATTCATATCGATGATTTAGCCAAGTTTTTAGCATTATTAGCTGTTATAGATGTTGTTGAATCAAGTTATATCATCAGTAATAACAATCCTTTACCCATGCATGAAATATTAAGTTGGTTTCAACAATATTTAAACTTGCCTCAGTTGCAACTTTTGTCTGAGCAAGTAACTGGGAAGCGAATTTATGCAACTCGATTGCCACAAACGGGATTTAAATTTGAACATCAGATTTGCTTTAATGACTATCAGACGCTGTTGTCGGTACATGAGAATGAAAAATAATTAGATTAAACTGCAAGACAATTTGAATAGTTGGTATAGATTTTGATGATAAAATACCAACAGACGCCGTAAAGGAACTGCCTGAGTTGTGCACATGGTTTGTGATGAGGCATTAAGGGGTGGATATGAGAAAAATAATTTTTACGATGATGCTGGGACTGGTGGCAACAACAAGTTGGGCAGGTGCGCAAACATGGTGTGTATTTGATCCATTGGGTATTCAGGGCGATATTAGTCGTCGTTTACAAGATATTCGTCTCTATGCACTTCAACATAAAACTCAGTTAAAGTTTGATACTTTTAAAAATGAAAAAGATGCGATTCAGGCATTTGATCAAAATAAATGTTCAGGTTTAGTGGCATCTAATTTTCATACCTATCGTTACAACCATTTTATGGGAAGTACCAGTGGAATTGGTTTGATTTCAAACAATCGTGTTGCACGTATGTTGTTGCAGTTATTGACCAATCCAAATGTCGAAAAACGTATGCTAGATCAAAATTATGAAGTGCTAGGCATGATTCCAATTGGCACGGCATATATGACCATGAATACTCAGCAGATCAGGAAAGTTTCACAATTAAAGAATAAGACCATTGGTATTCTAGAAAATAATCCGCCTCAATTGGCATTGGTACAAAGTGTATCGGCAAAACCTGCTTATGTGGATTTTGCTACGGCAGTTGATTCTTTCAAGCAAAAGAAGATCGATATATTGGCTGCACCAGCGTATGGCGTATTACCTTATAACTTGAAAAAAGAGTTTGGTGAATCGACCCAAGTTGTCAATTTTCCAGTCGCGTATTTCGCAATTAATATTGTGATTCGACCTCAAGCGTATCCCAATGGTTTTGGACACCAAATCCGAACTTGGTTTGTAAAAAATAGTAATGTTTTAGCTGCACAAGCAATGCAATGGGAAAATCATTTACCAGCGTATTATTGGGCTGATATTTCGGGTTATGAAAAGCAGGGCTATGAGGCGCTGGTTGCTAAGATTCGTAATCGTTATGTGGATTCAGGTTACTACGATGCCTATTTTGTCGAGCTAATCAAACGACTCAGATGTCTAGATGATCCGAAATATTTAGAATGCCGCAAATAAATTGGGTTAGCCAATTTTTTTGACTAACCCATCAAAAGTGAATACCGAAACATTAAGCTTTCTTGCGTTTTAAACGACGTTTTGCCTGTTGAGAAGCCATTGCTTCTAAAGCGGTTGCAAGTTCTTTATCTGTAAATGTTGTAATGTGCTGCAACATCTGCAAGGTCGCCTCATCCAGCACCAATTGAGCACCTGCCGCCATCTCACTAAAGTTGTCATCATATTCAATGAAGCCCTGTTCATTGTTGCGAATATAATTCTGCTGAGTTAGCACCTTAATAAAGCTTTGGAACAGTGCCTTGTCAAAGAACTCTGGTGAGTTAAATTCATACAGCACAGACAGACGTTGACCCAATAAGTGACTCAGCTCCTCAACCTGTTTGGTGGAGATATTGCCAGAACCACGCTGGGTAATCAGCGCAAGCGTCATGTAATAACGCTCTAAGCTTTGTTTAACTGGCATACCTAAAGTCAAAAGTTTCTGATGCTCTTCACTGTTTGGTGTTGGGCTAAATAAGTTGCCATCATGATCTTGGAAAATTAGACCAATTTTAACAAGTGCGTTGATATAGTTATCAATGTGCTGTTGCAATTCAGAAGCTTTCCACTTCATGAATAATTCAGCTTTTAAGAAAGGATATAAAGTCCGAATCACATTGCTTAAATCTGTTTTATTAATCTTACCGTTATGTTCAACCAATGATGCAACCAGTGATGGTAAGACAAAAGCATGTAAGATGTTGTTACGGAAATAGGTTAATAAAACGGCTTGATTGTCTTCTATGGCAATAATATCACCTAGAACATGCTGCACACGTTTGATCAGTTTGAGCTTTAAACCATAAGCAATGATTTCTTTACCTGATAAAGAAGTGACTTGTGTGCGTTCGTCATACGGTTGTTGAGTCGCTAAATCACGATAAATATCAAGTTGTTTCGCACAGATCTCTTCATCTAATGTATGTTTTGGTGTTGCTAATAAGATCAAAGATAATAATGAAACAGGGTTGATGACCACTGCGCGATTAATATTTTCTAAAATAACATTAGCTGAGCTTGAAACAACATTCGATACTTCAGCTGGAATTGGCGCATCATTTTTTTCGATCTGAATTTTATCTGCATTATGCTGCTTTAAAATATCATCGAGGAAAACAGGTTCACCAAAGTTAACGTGTACCTTGCCAAAAATTCTTTCAATTTTACGTAAAGTTTTGACGATACCGAAAATTGATTCTGCTTCTTTTGGCTTACCTTGCATTTCACCTACATAAGTTGAGCCTTCCATTAAGCGCTCATACCCAATATACGTCGGTAAGAATACGATTGGCTTAGCACGACCACGTAAATGACCATGTACGGTCATTGCAAGCATACCTGTCTTCGGTGGTAGCAAGCGACCAGTACGTGAACGACCACCTTCAATGAAGTACTCGATAGGCGTATTGCGTGATAGAATGCTGTATAAATATTCTTTGAATACAGATGTATATAGTGCATTTCCGCGGAAAGATCGGCGTATGAAAAATGCACCACCTCCACGTAATAACTGACCTACAAAAGGTAGGTTTAGGTTATCACCCGCAGCGATATATGGAATCATCAAGCCACGTTTGTAAATCACATAAGACAATAATAAATAGTCAATATGGCTACGGTGGCAGGGTGTGTAAATAATCTCATAATCTTTCGCAAGTTCGCGAACTGTACTGAAATTATGAACTTCAACGCCGTCATACAGTTGTGTCCATAATCGTGTTAAAGCCATATCTGCGAAGCGTACTGCTGACGCTGAATAATCAGAAACGATTTCATTGACATAGCCAATTGCGCGGCGTTCTGCCTCAAGCATGCTGATTTTATGCTGAATGCTTTCACGGCGAATGGCATCCTGTACATCGGGTGCCTTAATGACAGACTGCATCACGTTGCGGCGGTCTGACAAGTCAGGACCCAGTACCACTTCGCGTTGCTGGTCTAGGTAGCCATCTAGTGAACTTGCGATATACGTGGCAGGAGAGATGTTTGGATGATGTCTCTTGGCATAATCTACCAATTCACGTAGAGATTGAGGCTCATGGAATTCTAAATATGAATCACGCCCATGTAAGCCAATATTCATGAGTTGTTTAACAGTACCTGGTGTTGCCCAAGTATCAGAAAATAATAACTTAAACCATGAATCTTCTTTATCTGGTGAGCGTCCCCAAAGCACTGTAACGGGAACTAATTGAACATCTACTTCTTGATTTTGTTCTAATGCTTCGATCAACTGTAGAAGGCGTGGGGGATATGTTTGAGTATTAAAAAAGTTATTTTCATTCTGATGTAAAAATAGAATCGAGTTTTTTTCGTGATAAGTTCCAAAACTCATGGCATCTAAAGCTGGCTTAAGATGAAGGCGACGCGTTTCACCATCAACTACCAAAGCATTACTACGTGAATAATTTTGTAGTACATAGCAAATCACTTTATTTGAATCTGGTGTGCTTTGCTCAGTTGTTGTTGATTCTGTAGGAACTTCACCAAGAACATGTGGAGTGACCACAAGGTCAAGTAACTTACTTGAAAGTTGGCGATACATTTGACCAAATCCAGTCTTGGACATTACAGACTCCTAAATGATAACCTTGAGCATGAGGCGTTGTTATAGTGCCGTAAAACCACAGCGTACGGCATAGCTCGATGAACACAAACGTCAACACGACATTCTGCGATATTCTGTCATGAAACGATATGTTATTTTCTGACAAAATATAGCGTATTTGGTGGATTTTATCGTTAAAAATCGTATTTTTAGCGCTTATAAATAAAGATTAATGTGACGGATGAATCATTTTATCCTGAGCATATTTATTGGAATTTGTGGCACAATCGAAATGATCAATCCTGAATGGATTAGTTGATCTCTCCTCATTGATGTTGGAAGGCTATTACATGAATGCGTTAACTCAAGAACTGGTTGAGCTTTTGACTTTGGAAAAGTTGGAAGAACATATTTTCAGAGGCAACAGTCGCAATTTGGTTGGGAAACGAGTATTCGGTGGGCAAGTTCTTGGACAAGCATTAAGAGCGGCATCATATACCACAAACCGACCAGCACATTCGTTGCATGCTTATTTTTTATATGGTGGTGATGTCGATGCACCGATCATTTATGAAGTTGATCCATTGCGAGATGGTAAAAGTTTTGCAAGTCGACAAGTGCGTGCGATCCAACATGGACGTACCATTTTCTCGGCGATGGTATCTTTTGCCAATCCAGAAGAAGGCTTAAATTATCAACATAAAGAACCAGAGTATCCGAGTCCTGAAGAGCTGAAGTCTGAGAAAGAATTAAAGGAAAGTATGCTCAATTTCGTCCCAGAAAATGCACGTACGAGTTTTATGCGCGAACGTCATGTTGAAATCAGACCCACTCGACCAGTTAATCCTTTTCAGCCGCAGCCTGAAGCACCATATTATGCGCACTACATTCGTACCCATGATCGTATTGCAGAAAATGTTGATGACGTTTCATTACATCAAGCCATCGTTGCGTTTTATTCAGATTTTACTTTGATGACCACAGCACTGCGTCCACACGGGTTATCTTGGATTTCGCCAAATTTACAATGTGCAAGCATTGATCATACCATTTACTTCCATCGCCCGTTACGTGCTGATGATTGGATGCTTTACGATATGGAAGCAACGATTAGTGCCAGTTCACGTGGTCTGAATTTTGGACGCATGTGGCAGAATGGTCAGCTGGTATGTAGCACTGTGCAAGAGGGTCTAATTCGATTGAGAGAAATTGAAACCCAGTAAATTAGATTTGAAAAATTCAAAAAAAGCCATCGTTTAGATGGCTTTTTTTTGTCATAAGGTTGTGACAAAAAATTGCTCGATTCTTCAATGTGAGCGTGCCATAGTACCCACAAGCTAAAATATTTTATTAATCAGAATGAATTTAAATACACAAATTCTAATCGCAGCCGTACTGGGTGTTATATATGGGTTCTTCTTAACTTTGTATCCGCAGACTAGTTTTGCTGAACATAGTTTGTATGGGCTGGGGATTTTAAGCAGTATTTTTATTGGTTTACTAAAAATGTTGCTCATCCCACTTATTTTTAGTTCGATCGTTGTAGGTGTTTCAAATTTACAAGCTGGAGGGGAGTTTGGTCGAGTTTGGAAGATTACCGCCTTGAGTTGTGTGACTACTACAACGCTTGCACTGATCTTAGGGATTGGCTGTGCACATCTTTTTGATGTTGGGAAGGGTGTTGATATCACACTTTTCCAGTCAGCAATGCAAAATCATCAAACTCCTGATACGCTTACACCTTCTAGTTTCCTCACTAATTTTATTCAAAATACCTTAATCAATCCTTTTAAAGCATTGAGTGAAGGGAATGTACTCGCTGTTGTGGTTTTTGCACTTTTCTTAGGCGTTGCTCTCGTTAAAGGTGGTGAGCGTTTTAATACAGTTCGTCAACTCAGCCAACAATTCTTTGAAATGATGATGATGCTTGTCAGTTGGGTAATGAAACTCGCGCCACTTGGGATTTTTGCATTATTGGCGAAGTTGATTGCGACTGAGGATTTATCTGTATTAAGTCGTCTTGCTGAGTTTGCATTCGTGGTGACTGGGACAACGATTTTTCATGGCTTAGTGGTTTTACCTACACTGCTTTGGATTTTTGGAAAAATGAATCCAATCACTTTCTTTAAAGGTGCACGCACAGCTTTGGTCACTGCATTTGCGACCAGTTCAAGTTCTGCGACGATGCCACTCAGTATGAAATGTGCACAAGAAAATTTAGGTGTGCGACCACAGACGGCAGGATTCGTGATTCCTTTAGGAACACAATTAAATATGGATGGTACTGCACTTTATGAGGCAGCCGCTGCTTTGTTTATTGCAAATTTGATGGGCTTGGACTTGAGCTTAACACAGCAAATTATCGTATGTTTAACTGCCATGATTGCTTCATTGGGAGCACCAGGTATTCCCAGCGCAGGTATGGTGACCATGATTATGGTTTTACAATCAGTTGGTTTGCCTGCGGAAGCGATTGCGATTTTATTACCGATTGATCGAGTATTAGATACTGTACGAACAGTAGTGAATGTACAGGGTGATATGATGATCAGTGTTGTTGTTGATCGTTATGCTAAGCAAGCAGAAGTTGAATCAAGTTGATGCGATTTAAGAAATAAAAAAAGCAGGAGAAGACTCCTGCTTTTTTATTGAAATGCTTATGCAGCTTGTTGTAAAGCGCGTTTTGCTGCCAGTGAATTATTTAAATAATTCACCGCATCTTGAGTATTACCTTCTTTCACAGGATCATACCAAGGCATGAGATAGTCGATTTGTTGAGCGACTAACCAAATTGGATTTGGTAAAACCTGATTATCTTGACGACCAATTTTGTACCACTCCATCCAAACCCATGGTCTAAATAAACTTGGTTTTTTGTCGGTAAAACGAGGATCTTGACCCATGATATGTGCCGCGCCATCAACCCATAAACCAAGTACACCCACGATTACAGCGACACTCATGTAATAACGTGCAATATAACCACCACCTAAATGACGATATAGATCAAAGGCAACGGTACGATGTTCGATTTCTTCAGAACCATGCCATTTAATCAGATCAATCATTTCAGGATCGGCACCGAGCTCTTCCCAACGTTTGTTATACAGTGCGTATTTACCCAATACACAAGTCATGTGTTCAACTGTTGCAACGATGCCTAAACGGAACAAATCCCATTGATGGTCAAGTATTTTAGGAACTTCTTTACCAAAAGGCTTATCAGCTAAAGCTTTGTTAAATAAGAAATCCATAATATCGAGATTACGCTGAATATCAATATTACGTTGGCTAAGATATTCTTTGTTCGCAGACGTATGTGCAACCGCATGCATCGCTTCTTGACGAATAAATGCTTGAACGTCTTGTTTTAATTTTTCATCAGTAATTTCTGGAAGAACTTTGTTGTATAAGCGGCAGAACCAAAACTCACCAGCAGGCAAAATATTGTTAATTTCATTAATAAAATAACTGGCATAAGGCTGGTTTGGAATCCAATCCACTGGTGTTTTTTTCCAGTCAAACTTCACTTTGCGTGGGAGAATTTTATAGTCAATCGAAGAACCAAGCACTTTGTTCTTCATAAATGATAGTAATTTCATCGTTTAGTCCTAATTGATAGTGCAATGAACCAACACTAAGCAGTATATGAAAACTACCTAGTGTTTGTGTTTAGCAATTCGGGACAATTAGAAATTATTTAATACATCAAGTTGTATAAAATGCATTATTTATTCTTCGACGTCTACTTCTGAAGCTTCTGGGATCTGATCAAGGTCAAATTCTGCTGGTTGATCAAGTGTGAAATTTAAACGGCCACCCATGACGCTTGCCAATTCTTCTAAACCAATTCGATTGAGTGAAGAGAATAATTGAATCGAGAAATCAAGTTTCATTTTCTTCAACTTCTGCTTAATTTCTAATAGTACTTTATTGGCAGGGCCACGGTTTAATTTATCGGCTTTAGTAAGTAGGATATGCACAAACAAATGGCGTGAATGTGCCCATTCCAGCATCATTAAGTCAAAATGTTGTAATGGATGGCGGATGTCCATTAACAGTACTAAGCCTTGTAAGCTTTTACGATGGATTAGATAGTTCTCAAGTTCTTTCTGCCATACGATTTTCATGGCTTCAGGTACAGCCGCATAACCATAACCTGGTAAATCGACCAAACGTTGATCTGGATTACCTAAGCTAAAAAAGTTAATCATTTGCGTGCGCCCAGGTCTTTTTGAAGCGCGTGCGAGTTGCTTTTGATTGGTTAAAGCATTAATTGCACTCGATTTTCCTGCATTGGAACGACCTGCAAATGCGATTTCATAACCTGTATCTTCTACGCACAAATCCAGTTTAGGTGCACTCATCAAAAATTCAGCTTGGCGTAACCAAGTCAAAGACTGCACTGCATATGCGGTTACAGCAGGATCAGTCTTTTTTTCATAACTGATTTTTTGTTTAGGTGCGAGTTTGGCTTTGGTGTCTTTCGATTTTTCACTACGACGCATAGAAGCTTACTTTTTGAATTGAAATAGCAACGACTATTATAAAGGATGTGAGAGATTCGTGCGAATCTTGATGTTTAGGCTTTTTGAACGAGTTGTAAAAAATCAATATTTGAATTTGTAGAAGAGGGAAGAATGCCATATTGCACCACTTCTCCAAGTGTATATTGATCTAGGCTTTGATAAAAACATTCTAAAGCTTGATCCAAAATACTTTTCAGTCCGCAATGAGAGCGTAAAACACAAGGTGGCGTATTACATTCTACGATTTGATGATTGCCTTGTAGGATACGAACAATTTCACCTAGTTTTAAACTTTTGGCTTCTGGATTTAAACGAAGTCCACCGCCTTTGCCGCGAATCGTTACAATCCAATGCTGTTTTCCCATGAAGTGAACGATTTTCACTAAATGATTTTGGGATACATGCAAGTCCCGTGCAATATCTGCAATCGTATACGGTACATCACTCGGACGAGCGACATACATTAAGATTCTGAGTGCATAATCAGTAAACTTATTGAGTTGCATGGGTTTTCACTCAATTTATTGCTTTAAACGGAAAAGGCTAGTCTAACATAGACTAGCCCTATGCAAAACGCAGCAACGATTAGCTGAGTTTTACGCCACCCGTACCGAATGCTTCGCTATGAATGTTTTCGGCAGGAATACCACGGGCAACCAGTGCCTTATGCTGCTCTGCCATAAATGGCATTGGACCACACAGATAATAGTCTGCATTGGCTGGTAATAATCCAGCATCCATTGACACTAAATCTAAGCGACCAGCCGCATCATAATCTTCGCCTAACACATCACCTTGATGAGGAAACTCATAAGCAGTGAATGTGCTCAGACGTGGATATTTTGCTTTTAGTTCATGGATATGCTGTTTCATGGCATGCACCTGACTGCTACGGCAGGCATGAATAAAGCTGACAGGCTGAGGCATATCTTCTGTCACTAATTGATTCAGCATAGCAATCATTGGAGTTAAGCCAACACCACCACTGATAAACACATTACGTTTTTTGCTATCAATCAGGTAGAAATTGCCTGTAGGTGCAGACACCTCAATTTCTGAACCCTCAGCCAAGCCATGCAATGTACTAGATACCCAACCACCTGCTAACTCACCTTTTTCATCCTCACGTTTGACTGAAATACGTAAGTAATCTGCTTGAGGACTTGTTGATAGTGTGTATTGACGTGGTTGTCTTAAATTGAGTTCAGGTACAAACACGCGAACTGAAATGTATTGACCCGCTTCATATTTAGGTAATTCACCACCATCGACAGGTGCGAGATAGAATGAAGTAATCTCATCGCTTTCAACGACTTTCTTGGCAATTTTGAAATTACGCCAGCCTAACCAACTACCTTTGGTTTGTTGATGTTGATCATAGATCGCTTTTTCAGTGCTAATAAATAAGTCAGCTAATTGACCATACGCAGCAGCCCATGCACCGATCAATGGATCTTCCATCGAGATATTCAGTACTTCACTGATAGAGTGCAGTAGGTTCTCACCCACAATACTGTAATCAGGTGATTGAATATTCAAGCTCACATGTTTGTGTGCAATCAATTCGACTACAGGTAAAAGTACAGAAGGATCTTCAATATTTTCCGCATAAGCTAGTACAGCACCCGCAAGTGCTTGTGCTTGTGCACCACTACGTTGATGTCCCATATTGAAGGTTTCTTTTAATTCGGGGTTATTACCTAACATACGGTTGTAAAAGTAACCAGTGAGTGCCACACCATTTTCACGGAGTACAGGTACAGTTGCTTTTACAAGGTCAATTTGCTGCGGAGTCATGGGTGATCTCTCTTGGCTATCATTTATAAGATATATTTAAAATATACCTTATAAAATTTATTTGCAAGATCTGTTTTGACTAAAACCATAAAAAAAATAGGGGATAAATGATTATCCTCTGATTTTTAACATAATAAAGATTTTTATTTGCCAAATAATGAGCCAAGTAAACCGCGAACGATCTTTTGACCTGTAGAGCCGCCTAAGCTACGAGCCGCACTTTTTGCAAAAGTTCCCACAATATCTTGGGTGAGTTTTTCGCGATCTCGTTGTGCTTTCTCTGCGGCTTTTTGTTGCTCTTTCGCAAAGCGCTCTTGTTCTTTCGCCTGTTGTTTGGCTAAAGCATCTTGTTCTTTGCTTTGCTGCTTTTCTAATTCATCTGCCTGTTTTTGTTGAGACTGTTGTAGCACTTTCTTTTGCAGCATTTCATAAGCACGGCAGAGTAAAACTTGAAGTGCGACATAAACCACCTAATTAATTTAAAGGGTTTATGGAGTATATAAAATTGTCAT